>PWYO01000165.1 GCA_003567835.1 Actinomycetota bacterium
CGCTGCAAAAGTGGTGGGCTTAATGCCTCCAGCGGTGCTGCCCGGAGAGGCACCGATAAACATGAGCACGGTGATAAAGAATAGGGTGGCAGGGGTTAGCTGACCGATATTGATGGTGTTAAACCCCGCGGTCCTCGCAGTAACAGATTGGAAAAAACTGGCCAGAAGTTTGGTGCCCATCCCTCTTCCCGCGATGGATTCGGGGTTTCTAAATTCAATTGCAAAAAAAAGCAGGGTCCCCAAAACAATTAAAAATCCAGTAATGGTCAATACCAGTTTGGCGTGCATTGAAAACTGCCTGGTCTTATAGTAAGTAATGATCTCAGAGAGCACAGGAAAGCCCAGGCCTCCAAAAATGATCAGGGCCATCATGATCAGGTTTATGTTCGGGTCTCCCGCAAAAGCTTCCAGGCTGGAAGAGTATAGGGAAAAACCAGCATTATTGAAAGCGCTTATGGAGTGAAATCCGCCAAAGGTTACCGCACTGCGAAGCGGATAGGAATAATTGAAATAAAGCACAGATGATAGGAGCAGGAAACCTACAAACTGAAAAGCAAAGGTAACCGCGGCAATGAGCATGAAAAATTTAAACGGGCTGAATGACTGTTGCCGCCCAAAACTGCTGCTCAGGTAAAACTTGTCCTTTATGTGAATCTTCCTTCCCAGGATTAGACCGAATATGGAGCCCACGGTCATAATCCCCAGGCCGCCCATCTGGATAAGGACAAGGATTACCGTTTGTCCCAGGCTGGTAAAATAGGTAGGGGTGTCCTGAACGATTAACCCGGTAACACATATGGCTGAAGCTGAGGTAAATAAAGCATCGATATAACTGATCTGGCCCCCAGTAGTCATTTGGGGCAGCATCAAAAGAATGGATCCAAAAAGAATGGCACCGCCAAAAGCCAAAAGTACCTGCTTGGCTATTTGGTTCTGTGTTTTAGAAGAAAAAAGGGGTAAATCTTTCATTTTATTTATTGGGTTATATTAAACACTAATTTTAATCAATAAGAAATACAAATACAATAACAATTTTACAATAAAAACAGCTTGCAGTTCCCAATTATAGGTATTATGATAGAATAAAACATAGAAATAAATATTGAAATAAATATAGCAAGAATCATAATAGTTTTATAGCATACCTACTTTGCCATGAGCAACAAAATTAAATTTATCAGCATCCTTTCCAGAAAAGCAAAGATTAACATATTGGCTGTCATGGTCCTACTTTTTATATCCGCCACCGTCCTTTTGTCTATTAACCAGATTACCACTCTTATGGAAAAAAGAGAAAAAGTTGTTGAGCTGGAAGAAAGACTGGCTTGGGTTCGAAATGAAAATATCAAGCTCCTTGCTGATGAAAAAAGCCTGTATACTGATGAAGGCATACAAAGAGAAGCAAGAAGTCAGTTTAACATGACCTTGGGAGATGAAAGAAATTATTTTCTTTTAATCCAGCAAACCTCCCAGGATTCCCAGGAACGGAAGCACACCTACCAGCCATCCAATCTTTGGGAGAATATTAAGGTCTTTTACCACCAGGAAATAAAAGAATAATCGTCTATGAACCTTGCTGCTATGGACATTGGCACCAATTCTGTTCGCCTCCTGGTTTCCAGCTGCGGCCGGGGCAGGTTCAAAACCCTTTACAGAACCATGCATATTACCAGAATCGGGCAAGACTTGGGCCGCAATAAAACCATTTCTGTGGCTGCTGCCCAGAGAACCTTAAACGTGCTCAAAAAATATAGGCAGGCCTTGGACCAATACCGGGTAAAACAATACAGGGCAGTGGGAACCAATGCTTTAAGGGTGGCAAAAAATGGGAAATGGTTTACTGCACTGGCAAGCCAGAAGGTTGGATTAGATATCGAAATCATCAGTGGAAAGCAAGAGGCAGACCTTAGTTTTGCCGGCGCAGCCAAAGGCCTCCAGCTGGGCAAAATAAAGGGGATGGGGGACCTGGAAAAGGTCATGGTCCTGGATATTGGAGGAGGGAGCACAGAGATCATCATAGGTTCCCCAAAAAGACCCGAGCACTCAGTAAGTACAGCATTAGGCTGTGTCACCCTTACTGAAAAATTTGGAGATGACACAGAAAAGATCGAGGCTTATGCTGCTGATTCTCTAAAATCATCGGTTCATAATCTTAAAAGAAGCGGTTTGACCATGGTCGGGCTGGCGGGGACCATTACCACCATAGCCGCCATAGACCTGGGTTTAGACAAGTATGACCGGGACCGGATACACCACCACAGATTGGGTAAAAAAAATATTGAAACAATCTATGAAAGGCTCAAAGGCCTGGATCTCGGAGAAAGAAAAAAAGTCAGGGGTTTGGATCCGGAACGGGCAGATATCATCGTAGCAGGCACTGCGATTCTGTTAAGCGTGCTAGATTATTTTAACAAAGAAGAGATCATAGTAAGCGAAGAAGACATTCTGGATGGGATTATTTACAGCTTATCTGATTTCTGGTAGAATGTGTAAATCAAATTGCCCGAGTGGCGGAATTGGTAGACGCAACGGACTTAAAATCCGTTGAGGTTTTTCCTCGTGCCAGTTCGATTCTGGCCTCGGGCACCACTTCCATGCTGCTATGATTTGCAGGTTCCAATCCCTTCATTGCAGCCATTTTTGAATCGGTTTGCTCAGGTATTATTTTCATGCTTTTCGGAAAGGACCCATTAGATTTTTCCCTTCTAAGGATCAAAAATGATAAAGAATTTGTAAGATGATGAAAACCATTTTATTAGAATGAAATCCTGCAATGAGCAATAAATGGTTATATGCAAAATACAGAAATTATGTTTAGGACCTGTCTGGTTTGGGTGGTGCGTCTCAATAATCAATGTGAATATTGCCTGTAATGAGGTGTGCCTTCCTGTTTTTCTTTTACAGCCAATCGTAGCAACGATATTAAAAAATGGCTTATGATACGGGGAAGGCTTACCGACTATAATAAACGGGTTTCCTGAATTATTTCCTGTCTATACTGGTTTTGGCCTTAAACTTGCTGCTGTAATCTCCCTGAGGTCTCTTCTACTATTGTTGGGCATTGGGGCCGGGCGTGCCGATTATTTTGCTTTCACAAATAGAATAAGGTGACCTATGCAAGCGGGAAATAGAAATCAAAGATGAACAATGATGGTGATTTCCATTAAATCCACTCACTTGCAATTTCTTTTTGCAGATCCATAGAATGCAAGATCCATTTTATAAGTTGTGGTGCAATAAATTTAAAAAAAATAAAAAAATAACCCAAAAATATGTTAAAATAGTCAAAATATTATCTGCTATAAAAATAGTAGAGCAATTACTTTCTGTTTCATGGAGACTGCTCGGCACTTTAAAGAGCAGGGCTTGTATCATAAAAATAGAAGTTTGCCTATTTTGTATTATTGGAAACAATGCTAGAAGTAAGTAATTTAAGCAAAAAATACGGCAATCTGGCTGCGGTCAATCAAGTTGGATTTAAAGTTGACAAGGGCCAGATATTCGGCTTACTTGGCCCCAATGGGGCAGGCAAGACCACTACAGTGGAAATGATAGAGGGATTAAGAAGGCCGGATTCAGGTTCAATTACCATCAAATCCATTGATGCCCTAAAAGAAAGGGAAACAGTAAAACAGATGATTGGGGTACAGCTCCAAAGCACCACCATTTACGATAAAATCAAAATAAAAGAGGCCATTGATCTTTTTGGAAGCTACTATAAGAGAAGTATTCCTTCAGAAAAAATACTTAATCTCGTATCCTTAAATGACAAGAAGAATGCTTATTACATGACTCTTTCCGGCGGCCAGAAGCAGAGGCTGGCCATAGGCCTGGCCCTGGTCAATGACCCGGATATACTTTTTTTAGACGAACCTACCACCGGACTTGACCCTCAGGCCAGAAGAAACATCTGGACCATCATAGCGGATTTAAAAAAGGAGGGTAAAACAATTTTGCTTACCACCCATTACATGGAAGAGGCTGAAAAGCTTTGTGATGTGGTAGCCATCATGGACAATGGTAAAATTATTGCTATGGATTCTCCCAGCAACCTCATAAGCCAGGCGGGCCTTGACGCTAGTGTTGAGTTTACCTCCAGCCAGAAAGACTTTGAAGCAGTTATTAAAAATATTGGCCCGGAAAAATTTGCCAGAGAGGGTGATAAGGGAATCATATACACACAGAACAGTTCTGCAGTATTGAAGGAAATCGCTCTTTTTGAAGAAAGAAAACAGATACATATTGAACATATTTCCACCAGAAGGGCTACACTGGAAGATGTTTTTTTGTATTTAACCGGCAAGAAACTCAGGGAGTAGCCATGAGGGTTTTAGGCAGACAGATACATCTGGAAATTAAACTTTTTTTAAGAAGAAAAGATGACCTGTTCTGGACTCTGGCTTTTCCATTGTTTTTCATGATACTCTACGGCCTAATATATGGAGAAATTGTTTGGGATGAATTTGGACTAAGGGCCATAGATTATGTAACTTCAGGGCTTTTGGTTATGGCCTTGATGGTTACCGGAATTATGGCAACAGCAACAGGTCTGGTAGAGGATCGAGAAAAAGGCATTTTCCGGAGGTTTTCACTTACGCCCCTAAAAAGGCATACCATTATTGGGGGCCAGATCATTCACAGATACCTGGTTATGCTTGTACAGACGATCATCCTGCTGGCAATAGGGGTACTGATATTTGATGTACAGATAAGCGGAAATTACTTTTTTTTGTGGATTATGGTTACCCTGGGTGCTTTCTGCTTTTTAAGCATAGGTTTTTTTCTGGCCAGTTTCATTAAATCCGCCAGGGCTGCAACACCGGTTTGTATGATTGTTTTTTTTGTATTGCTGTTTTTGGGCGGAATATTTTTTCCTGTGGCCATTATGCCCAATTTTATAGAATTTGTCTCCATGGTTCTTCCCTCTACCTATTTAAATGACGCTTTTCGTTTAATTATGGTGGAAGGTGAACCGATACAGGTGGCCTGGAAAGAAATATTGGTTGTGACCGGGTGGATCATTGTAACCTTGGGTCTTTCCATTAAATTTTTTAAATGGGAATAGTTTTTTGACCTTTCATGGGCGAATAGCCCCCCGCAGCGTATTCATATAAAACCAAACGCACTGAAAACACCGTTCCTGCCTTTTGCAGGTTTAAGTTCTTTTATACCGCCCTTCTTCTGTTTTGCTGTAAAACATTTGATAAAAATGTCATTTTATTCTAAGCAATGCAATATAAAACCTCTATGGGAAATTGTCTGTTCTTCATTTATTTTTGGACAAAAAGCTCGGTTTTTTACCGATGCAGTGCCTGAAACCTTGTTTAAAAAAGATGGGCAAATGACCCTAAATCAAGCATTGTGCCGACGTATTACTAAAAATTGAACCTGTGCTGCCGTAAAGCTTAAAGCTGGCCTGCGGCAATATTGAAATATGGGCTTATTGATGGTAATATCCGATTTAATTTGGCCATATTGTAGAGACACCGTGATAATCGAAATCACTGAATCATGATTCCCATACAGGAGCACAGAAAATGACAGCTTATATTTGGATAGGCATTGTCCTTTGTTTATCTCAGTCGGCCATGCTCTCAGGGCTCAACCTGGCTTATTTTAGCCAAAGCAAGCTGCGCCTGGAGCTGGAAGCGGAAAAACAAAATAAGTATGCCCTCCGTGTTCTTGCACTCAGGAAAGATTCTAACTTTTTACTGGTGACCATTCTATGGGCCAATGTGGGCGTCAATGTCCTTTTGGCGCTGCTTTCCGGCTCTGTGCTTACCGGCATTCTTGCTTTTCTTTTTTCTACAGTGGTGATTACCATTTTGGGCGAAATCATCCCCCAGGCCTATTTTTCCAGACATGCTTTGCGGGTAGCATCTTTTTTTTACCCTTTTATTCGCATATATCAGTATGTTCTTTTTCCCATTGCCAAACCCACTTCTCTGGTCCTGGATAAATGGCTGGGCAAAGAAGCAATTCCCTATTTTGAAGAAAAAGATTTGCGGGGGCTCATTAAAATGCATATGGAATCCCTGGATACCAATATAGAAAAAATGGAAGGCAAAGGTGCTTTAAACTTTCTAGCTTTAGATGATCTGCCCATGTCTGCAGAAGGGGAGGACGTCGATCCCAAAAGCATTATGCAGCTACCTTTTGAACAAAACATGCCTGTTTTTCCAGAGATTACTGCTTCCACTGCAGACCCATTTCTTAAAACAGTGCAGCGGTCGGGCAAAAAGTGGATGATTATAACCGATGAGGGTAAACAGCCGCGCATGGCCCTGAATACCGATGCATTCCTAAGGGATGCTTTGTTTAAACCCTATTATTTCAAACCGATTCGGCACTGCCACAAGCCCATCATTGTAAAAGATGAACGGATGACTTTGGGGCAAATCATTCCCCGGCTCAAAGTGGATGCAAAGCACATAGGTGATGATGTAATCGATGAAGACATCATCCTGGTATGGGGCAATGTGAAAAAAATCATCACCGGTTCAGATCTCCTAGGCAGGCTTCTTCGGGGCATTGTTTCTAAATAACGGTGCAGCGCTTTGTTTGGCCAAAACCTGTGTGATGGGTTCCCAGGGTACACCCAAACATTCAAAATGCCATAGAAAACCAGCTACTCGCTGGGTTTCTTTTTTTCAGCACCAACCATATCGGTCAGCATTTTTTTTGCAGCCTGGAGATCTTCTAAAAATTTTTCTTTTTGGGCAGGGTCATAAAGATTTTTACCCCTGTGGTATTTCGTATCTTCAAAGGCCAGCTTTTTAAAATCATTGACTCGGCCTTTCCATGCAGGGGGCAGATTTTTTAATATGCTCATGCAGGATGCATGCCAGGCTCTGAACCGGGGATGCCTGCTGTCAAGGTCCATGAGTTTGTCTATTTCTTTTATTTTGCTTTTAATCGCTTTTGCACTTTTTGGTTCCATGCTCTTATCATATCCGTAAACAAAGAAAAGAACAAGTAAACAAAGAAAAGAACAAAAACAAAGAAAAAAACAAAAGAACAAAAGAACAAATAAAAATGAGCGGTTTCTTTTACAAAACCGCTCGAAGGGGAAATGAATGGTTGTTATTCTACAACAAAAAAAAGAAAATACAAGGGATTATTCCATAAAAAGCGTTTTTAATTTCAATTCATTGCCGGTTATTCTTTGCCAGTTGGCTTTTTCCCAATAGCAGGATACTATAATAATTGGTTCATCATTTTGGGAAGGATTTTTTTTGAACAAACCATACAAGCAGGTGGAGCACCCCTCGGATATTGGTCTGGAGGTCTGGGGGTCTAGCGTTTATGCACTTTTTGCACATGCTGCAGAAGGAATGTTTGCAGTGATGACCGACCTTGAAACAGTCAGCCCAAAAAAAAAGATCCTATTGAAGGTTAAAGAGGATGCGGCTTGCGGCTATGAAGAAGCTTTGGTGGCATGGCTGGAAGAGCTTATTTTTCAATTTGAGACTGAGAAAAATATGTTATGCAGGTTTCATATGACCAAGGTCAACATAAAAGACGGCCTGGATATCCAAGCAGAAGGCTGGGGAGAGCGTTTTGTTTCCAGTCGGCATGAAATCAAATTAGGCATAAAGGCGGTGACCTATCAGGGACTTGAAGTAAGAAAAAATAAGAAATGGAAAGCAAAAGTTATATTTGATGTATGAGGTGATCAAATTGTCTAAATATCCAATACAAAAATACATGATTATAAATGGGAAATACCCCAAGACAAAGAACTGGGTATGAAGGTTCCTGCAGTTATTTTTGCCGATGCCCAGATCCTGGAGCATGCAGTGGCCGAAAATACCCTGGACCAGGTGGTCAATGTGGCCACACTTCCGGGAATCGTAGGCGCTTCCCTGGCTATGCCCGATATTCATTATGGTTACGGGTTCCCCATAGGGGGTGTGGCGGCCATCGATGCCCAGGAAGGTGTAATCTCTCCCGGCGGGGTTGGCTTTGACATATCATGCGGGGTGAGAATACTCAAAACCAATCTCTGCTATACGGATATCAAGGACAAGATCAAAGATATTATGGGACACCTATCCTTTTCTGTGCCCAAGGGTGTGGGAAGTACCGGAAAAATTACCATTTCCAAAAACAAAATGGCAAAGCTTCTGCAAAAAGGTGCACACTGGGCAGTAGAAAATGGGTATGGATGGGAACAGGATTTGGAATATGTGGAAGACAATGGCTGTATGCCTGGCGCAGAGCCTGAGCATGTTTCCGAAAGAGCATTTAAACGGGGATATGACCAGCTGGGCACCCTTGGATCCGGCAACCATTTTTTAGAAATCCAAAGGGTTGAAGATATCTATGATGAAGATGCTGCCAAGCAATTTGGCTTAGAGCCCGGCCAAATTACCATCATGATCCATTCCGGTTCAAGGGGCCTTGGGCACCAGATCTGCAGCGACTATATCAAGGTGATGGCCGGGGCATCAGCCAAATACAATATCCAGTTGGTCGACAGGCAGCTTGCCTGCGCTCCTTTGCATTCTCCTGAAGGGCAGCGGTATTATGGGGCTATGGCCTGTGCAGTTAATTTTGCCGTAGCCAACCGGCATTGCCTGGCGCATTGGGTAAGACTGAGCTTGGAGCAATATTTTAAGCAGTCTGCCTCCCGCCTGGGTCTGGAACTGATATACGATGTTTCCCACAATATTGCAAAAATAGAAGAGCACACCTACCAGGGACAGAAAAGAAAGCTGTGCGTGCACCGCAAGGGTGCTACCCGGTCTTTTGGCCCACACAGCAAATATATTCCTCAGGCCTATCAAGAAATCGGACAGCCGGTGATTATTCCCGGAGACATGGGACGCTATTCGTATATCCTGTTGGGAACAGAGAAATCGATGGAAGAAAGTTTTGGCTCTACCTGTCATGGTGCAGGAAGGATGCTCAGCAGAACCAAAGCCAAAAAGACGGTGCGGGGCCAGCACATAAGAGATGATCTTTTTGCCCAGCAGGGAATTGTGGTCATGGCTGAAAGCATGTCAGGGCTTGCTGAAGAAGCGCCTATTGCCTACAAGGATGTAAAGGATGTAGTCCATGTAGCCCATCATGCGGGCTTGTCCACCAAAGTACTGCGCTTAAAACCCCTTGGCGTATTAAAAGGGTAACCTGTTTGGTCTATCCACAGAAAACCATATGGCTGATAATTAAAAATATTTATATGGTCCATGGATATTTTTAAAATAAATGCTATAATAATCCATATTTGGTAATATTTATAAAAATTGCCATAATTTAAAATATATTACCAAAATATAGGGGAAATTAGCATTTTTTATAAAGAGAGGCGATAAAAATGAAAGGGATAGGCTTACTCACAGAATTTTCACACAAAGCGGGGTACAAGATCGATCCCAGCAAAATCAAGATTGATGATACCACCTTAAGGGATGGTGAACAAACCGCAGGGGTTGTATTTGCCAATGAAGAGAAAGTCCATATAGCCAAAATGTTGGATAAGGTGGGCGTGCATCAAATAGAGGCAGGGATACCGGCGATGGGCGGTGATGAAAAAAAAGCGATAAAAAAGATCGCATCATTGAACCTGAACTGCAGTGTGCTGGGCTGGAACCGGGCAGTCAAGTCCGATATTGATTCTTCCCTGGACTGCGGTGTGGATGCAGTGGCCATTTCCATATCTTCATCGGATATCCATATTGAACATAAGTTGAAAAAAAGCAGGGAATGGGTGCTGGAAAGCGTAAAAAAAAGCGTGGATTATGCAAAAAGCCGCAACCTGTATGTATCCGTCAATGCAGAAGATGCTTCCAGGTCGGATATGGAGTTTTTGCTTAAATTTGCCAGGACCGCCAGGGATGCAGGGGCTGACCGTTTAAGGTACTGCGATACCTTGGGCATACTGGATCCTTTTGACACCTTTATGCGGGTGAAAAATATCATCGATATCATCGGCATTGATATAGAAATGCATACCCATAATGATTTTGGGATGGCCATTGCCAATGCCATTGCAGGCATTAAGGCAGGGGCCACCTATGTCAATACCACCATCAATGGTTTGGGTGAAAGGGCAGGCAATGCCGCTTTTGAAGAACTGATTATGGCCCTCAAACACATAGAAGGGGTAGACATTGGATTTAAGAGCACCCTGCTGCGTTCTCTTTCAGAATACGTATCCCATGCTTCCAACCGCATACTTCCCACCTGGAAGCCCATTGTAGGGGGCAACCTTTTTGTCTATGAGGGGGAAAACAAAGCAGATTCTGTCCGAAAAGACCCCAAAACTTTTGAGCTTTTCAGTGCAGAAGAGGTAGGTTTGGAAAGAAAAACCATTATTGGAAAGTATTCGGGGGCCCGTTCACTGATGGCTAAGCTGGAGGAGATGGGCTATAAAATCAATGAAAGCCAGGCCCAAGAATTGGTGGGAATCATCAGGGACCAATCCGTGGCTTTAAAGAGATCGCTTTTTGACAGTGAGATTGGCGATGCATATAAATCCTATATGCAAAAAAAACAAAATAAAACCAAGATGAAGGGAGGGAAATAGAAAATGGCCATAACCAAAGACAAAAGACAAATCAATATTATCGATACCACTCTGCGCAATGGAGAATTGACTGCAGGGGTGGTTTTTTCCAAACACGAAAAACTGCGGATTGCCAAACTGCTGGAGGAGATTGGGGTGCCTGAAATTGAGATCGGGACTCCTTATCTGGGGGAAGTGGAACGGGACATTATGAAGGCCATTATTGATTCGCCCATAAAAAGTACATTATATGCCTATTGTGAGGCCAATCCCCAGCATGTGGAATATGCAGCACAGACCGGCATCAAGCATGTGATACTGAATATATCCACGTCCGATATACATATTAAAAAGAAGTATCATAAAAATAAAACCTGGGTGGTAAACAAGCTAAAGGAGATTATCAGGACTGCGAAAAAAAATGACCTGAATTTTATTGTAGCTGCTGAAGATGCCACCAGAACTGATTTGGAGTTTTTGTTAAAAATCATGCATATTGCCCAAAAAAAAGGTGCAGAGAGATTTAGGATATGCGATACAGTCTCTCAGTTTGACCCTTTCCGGACATTCCTGAATATCAATAGTGTCAAGGATGCGGTGGATATCCCTGTTGAAGTGTACAACCATAATGATTTTGGAATGGCCACTGCCAATGGAATGGCCGCCATTCGGGCCGGCGCCAGCAGTATTGTGGTTTCTGTAGGCGGACTTGGAGAAGGTACTGGAAATGCCGCTTTGGAGGAAATTGTCATGGCCTTAAAATATTTGGAAAATATTGAACTGGGCATTACCACCACCAAGTTTAGAGAAGTTGCTGAATATGTGGCCAAAGCATCGGCCAGGGCCATACCCATATGGAAGGCCATAGTGGGCACCAATGTGTTTGCCCATGAATCGGGCATCCATGCTGACGGGGTGATAAAAAATCCTAGAAATTATGAGGTTTTCAATCCCAGCGAAGTGGGTCTTACCAGGCAGCTGGTGGTTGGCAAACATTCTGGATCGCATACCATTCTGCATAAGTTCAAAGAGTTTGGCATAGACCTTACCGACAAAGACGCCAATGAAATACTAGCTCTGGCTCGGTCCATGGCTGTAGATCTCAAGCGGACTCTTTTTGATAAGGAACTGATGTATATCTATCAAGAACATAAGCAAAAAAAAGAAAAAGAAAAAATAGAGCCGCTGGGCAGTGAGTAGAAAGGAAAAATATTGGGAAAAACAATTGCGGAAAAAATCATATCAAGCCGGGCAGGCAGGCAGGTGCAGGCCAAAGACATTGTAGTGGTAGATGTGGATGTGGTGATGGCCCAGGACGGCACAGGGCCTCTGGCAGTCAGCCAGGTAGAAAAAATGGGTTTTAGCAAAATCAAAAAACCCAGTTCATCCATTTTATTTATTGACCATGCAGCACCAAGCCCCCGGAAAGAATTATCCAATTCCCATATGGTGCTAAGAAAATTTGCACAACAAACCGGTGCGGTGGTCAGTGATGTGGGAGAAGGGGTATGTCATCAGCTGCTGGTTGAACAATATGTTTGTCCCGGGGATGTTGTAATCGGGGCGGATTCGCATACTTGTACATCCGGTGCATTGGGGGCCTTTGCCACTGGTATGGGCTCAACAGACATAGCCGTTGGATTTGCCTTGGCACAGACCTGGCTCATGGTGCCTGAAACCATCCACATTAACCTGCAGGGAACCCTGCCCAAAGGTGTTTTTGCCAAGGACATCATCATTGATCTTATTGGCAAAATAACTTCAGACGGTGCCACCTATAAGGCCTTGGAATTTTCAGGAAGCATGCTGGAAACCATGACCATAGATGACCGTTTTACCATATCCAATATGGCGGTGGAAGCAGGTGCCAAAACCGGTCTTTTCCCTGCTGATCAAGTGACCGAAGCATACCTGGCTGAACGGGGTAGAAAAAAATGTTTCCAAGAGATAAAGGCGGATGCCGATGCTGCGTATGTGCAGACCATTGATATGGACTGCAGCAAGCTGGAACCGATGGTTTCCAAGCCCCACACTGTGGACAACACCGTGCCGGTGGATCAGCTGGACCGGATAAGCATCGACCAGGTTTTTTTGGGCAGCTGCACCAATGGCCGCCTGGGGGATCTGGCTCTGGCAGCAGAGATTCTTAAAGGGAAAAAAGTGGCCAGCGGCATAAGGCTGATTGTGGTGCCTGCATCCAGGGAAGTATATTTGAAAGCCATCCAGAAGGGCATCATAGAGGTGCTGACCCAGGCAGGTGCTGCGGTCATGGCGCCCGGATGCGGCCCATGTGTTGGGGTTCATGAAGGCATACTTGGCGATGGGGAGGTTTGTCTTTCCACACAAAATAGGAATTTTAAAGGAAGGATGGGCAACCCGGATTCTTATATCTATCTTTGCTCTCCGGCAACAGCAGCCTGGAGTGCAGTCAAAGGCTATATTGCAGACCCCAGGGAGGTATGGGCATAATGGAACAGAAAAAGTTAAAGGGAAACAGTTTTAAGTTTGGCGATGACATATCCACAGACCTGATTGCGCCGGGCAGATATTTTCATTTGCGGTCCAATCTTGCCGAGCTGGCCAAACATGTGCTCGAGGATGCAGATCCCCAGTTTGCCAAAAAGGTAAAGAAAGGCGATTTTGTGGTGGGTGGCAGAAACTTTGGCCTTGGTTCCAGCAGGGAGCATGCCCCTGCAATCATAAAGCTTGCCGGTGTGGGGGCGGTACTGGCGAAGTCATTTGCCAGAATTTTTTTTAGGAACTGTATCAACGTGGGGATTCCTGCGCTCATATGCGACACGGATCAAATTGATGAGCAAAATCTGTTGGAAATTGACTTATCAGAAGGAATTATCTATAACCGCAGCAAAGATACACAGATACAGTTTAATCCTCTTCCTCCGGTTATGATTAAAATATTATCTGATGGCGGATTAACTGAACATATTAAAAAAAACAAGGGGTTTAATCTATGAAACATCACATTACTTTGATACCAGGTGATGGCATTGGGCCTGAAATTACCAAAGCCACTGTAAAAGTTATCGAAGCGACCGGCGTCCAGATTCAGTGGGATGAAGTCAATGCAGGTGCTGAAGTGTATGAAAAAGAAGGCACGGTACTGCCCCAAAGGGTAATCGATTCCATGGAAAAGAACAAGATCGGCATCAAGGGGCCGATTACCACCCCGGTGGGCACCGGGTTTAGGAGTGTCAATGTGGCCATGCGTAAGCTGTTTAACCTTTATGCCTGCCTGAGGCCCTGTAAAAGTTATGAGGGGGTCCGAAGCAGGTATGAGGATATTGATCTGGTGGTGGTCAGGGAAAATACCGAAGACCTGTATGCAGGGGTAGAATTTGAAAAAGACAAAGCTGAAACCAAAGAACTGATTGACTTCATTAAGCAGAAAAAGGATGCCCAAATTAGGCCAGACAGCGGGATCACCATTAAACCCATATCGGTTACCGGAACAGAAAATATTGTAAAATTTGCATTTGAATATGCCCGTAAGAATAATCGGAAAAAAGTTACCGGCATCCATAAGGCCAATATCATGAAGTATACCGACGGCCTGTTTTTAGAGGTGTTCAGACAGGTTGCCTCCCAATATCCGGATATCCAGTCTGAAGACCGAATCGTGGACAATATGTGCATGCAGCTGGTACAGAAACCGGAACTCTATGATGTGATGGTTATGCCCAATCTTTATGGAGACATTATCTCAGACCTGGCAGCAGGGCTGGTAGGCGGTCTGGGGGTTGCGCCCGGAGGCAATATAGGCAAAGACATTGCCTTATTTGAGCCCACACATGGAAGCGCACCCAAGTACAAGGGCCAGAACAAGGTGAATCCAACGGCCATGATGCTTTCCGGCGTGCTCATGCTCAGACATATCGGAGAAGAGGATTGTGCCCGCCTTTTGGAATCGGCCATAGCTGCCAATATAAAAGAAGGAAAAAAAGTTACCTACGACTTTAAACAGGACAGGGATGATCCCAGTGCAGTGGGCACCCAGGAGTATGCCCAAGCCATTGTGGATCAGATAAACAGCTTGAAATAAACGAACAACCTATGGGGACAGGACAACTGCGCTCTTAGGCTGCCGCAGGCAGCCATGGAAGAGGGCCTGCCTGTCCCTTCAATCTTTTTACATGCCAAAACAGAAGGAATAGAACCTATGGAAAAAGTGGATGTTACCATCATAGGGGCAGGGATTGTGGGCCTTGCTTGTGCCCAGCAGATTGCAGAGCCAGGCAGGCAGGTATTGGTCATTGAGAAAAATGCCCATTTCGGCATGGAGAGTTCATCACGCAACAGCGAGGTTATACACTCAGGGCTTTATTATCCCTATCAATCTCTAAAGCACACCCTGTGCATGGAAGGAAACCAATTGATTTATTCTATTTGTGCAAAAAAGGGCATCCCCTATAGGAAAAGCGGCAAGTATGTTGTTGCGGCCAATAATGCCCATGAAAAGGATTTGCATAGGCTTTTTGCCAACGCCAAAAAAAACGGGATTGCCGGAGTCTCTTTGGTCAGCGGGGCACAAGTCCGTAAAAATGAACCTGCAGTACGCTGTACGTCTGCAATGTTTGTGCCCAGCACAGGCATTGTTGATTCCCATCAGCTGATGGAATATTTTCTCTCAGATGCCCAAGGAAAAGGGGCAGAAGTTGTATTTAATGTTGCGGTAACTGGCATCGAGAAAGCAGGCGGATCCGGTTATTATATCTGGGTAAAAGATGCTGACGGCCAACCATTCAAATTCTATTCAGATCGGGTGGTCAACAGCGCAGGCCTTGATGCAGATGACGTGGCCCAAATGGCGGGAATGGATGTTGACAAAGAGAGCTACGCACTATCCTACTGCAAAGGAAGCTATTTTGCAGCTTCTGGATTAAACATAAGCCGCCCTATATATCCGGTGGTAGAAAAAGATTCTGTATCCCTGGGTATCCATGTCACCCCGGACCTGGCTGCAAGGCTGCGTCTGGGTCCAGACGCGGAGTATCTTCAATCCCGGGAAAAAAATTACCGTGTGAATCAAGAAAAAAAAGAATCATTCTTTGCATCGGTAAACCGGTTCCTGGAAGGCCTGGACCCATCCTGCCTATCTGCGGATACCGCAGGCATTCGGCCCAAACTGCAAAAACCGGGCGGACCTGAAAAAGATTTTGTCATTGTTGATGAAAAAGAAAAAGGTTTGGAAGGGTTCATTAACTTAATTGGCATTGAGTCTCCAGGGCTTACTGCTTCGCCGGCTATTGCAAAAATGGTAAAAAAACTGATCGCCTAGGGTTTTCTAGGATTGTACCGGCCGAGACCAATGGCCATCCCCAGCAGCAAAAACGATGGTTGGTAAAACAGGGGGCTGTATATGGCTTTCAAAATGAATCAGCTTTGATGGAACCCAAAGGCCCAAGATGGGGCTGTCATCCTGCTGGTTTCAAAAATGGCCATAAATTGCTATAGTTTTTTTCGGGGCTGGAACTGCCACGGGGAAGACAATGAAGGCCTATTACCAACTTTTGGCAAAGGAGAGCAATGAAACATTACCGTAAGGAACTTTGGTTTAACACCAGACAAAGAAGGGAATTGATCAATATCACCGCTGAGGTGCAAAAATGCC
>PWYO01000105.1 GCA_003567835.1 Actinomycetota bacterium
TGGGCTTCTTCGGGCTTATAGACTTCATTTAGGTCGGTGGTTTGGGCCCACTTTTGTAGTCCTTCCCAGTTTGTAAGCAATGCATCATGCCGCAGTCTCCCGTAGGCAGGAATCATCACATACTTTTGACAGTCTTTTTTGTAGGGCTTCTTTTTCTGTTCCACCCTTGGGCCCAGGGTCACCAGGGATCTGGAATGAGAAATGCGGGTGGTGCTTCTGACCAAAACCGGACAGTCATGCGCCTCGCTGATGTCAAAAGCCAGTCTTGTATAATCTTTGGCCTCCTGGCTGTCAGAAGGTTCCAGAAGGGGCACTTTGGCCATTTGCGCATAAAACCGGTTGTCCTGCTCATTTTGGGAACTATGCATGAAGGGATCATCGGCAAAAACCAGCACCAAGCCGCCCCCAACACCGGTATAAGCCAAAGTCATAAAGGGATCGGCAGCAACGTTTAAGCCCACGTGTTTCATAACCACCAAAACCCTTGCACCTTCAATACTGGCCCCCGATGCCACTTCCAGGGCCACCTTTTCATTCACCGACCACTGGGCATACACCTCATCATAGACAGCGATGTTTTCCAAGATTTCTGTGGAAGGGGTACCTGGATAGGCGGTGGCCACTTGCACCCCGGCTTCCCAGGCGCCTCTGGCAATGGCCTCATTTCCCATAAGCAGTTGTTGTTCAGATCCCAATTTTTGCCCTCAAGTACCAGTCGTTGATATGTAATTTAAGTTATTAAATAATATAGTATATATAAGTGGAAACAAATGTAAAGCATATTTGAATATGTTTTCCACTTCATGGGCCCGGTTTGCCGCAATTTAGGCCATTTTCTCAAAAAAAAGCAGCCGAGCCCCGCTTCCAGCCTTTTGATTCCAAAGGCCTTTGAAGGGGACCCAGGCCGCCTTATTATTGTTGAAAGCCGTAAAAAGGCTATTGCTGAGATCCTGCCTAGACTGCCTCAACTTTTTTGACTTCCGGTATCTCTTTTTTAAGCGCCTTTTCCACGCCCTGGCTTAAGGTCATTTGGGACATGGGGCAGCCGCTGCATGCACCGGTAAGCCTTACCTTTACAATGCCATCCACGACATCTACCAGCTGGATGTCTCCACCATCTGCCTGCAGAGTGGGTCGTATATTGTTTAAGGTCTGCTCCACCTTTTCTTTTATACTCAAATTGCTCACCTCCTAGGTCTTTTTGGGTAACATTATGCTGTTTAGTATACCCGTAAAACCTTACTTATTCTAATAAAAACATATGGCAGTGATCTATCATAATGGATTGCTGGTTTTTTTCCCACAGACATACCCCCGCCGGGCCAAAAAGTCGATGCTTTGCCTGCAGGGACCGGGACATGTTTTTTTGCACAAGGCCGAAAAGTGTCTCCGGGCTTATGGACCGCTATGTCCAGCGCACTGCAGATTGATTCAAGCCTTTCTGTGCAGAACACCTTCCGGGTATCCGGCAGCCATACAATCCATAGACTCTGCCCCACCCATGCATCCGTTTCAGGTCCACAACAGCGGCCGGTTTTTTTAAAGCCCGTGCGGTCAATCTCTTCAGCATATGCGCAAGAATTCTTTTGTGCCGCTCAGCAGGGAATAATCAGTACGGCGTTTTGGGTGGAGCGCAGGGCCACATCCCGGGCCGTGCTGCCCAAAAGGTACTCCTTGGTTCCCCCGCGCCCTTTTTTGGTAAGCATAATCAAGGTTGCCTCTTCCTTCTGAGCTGTCTCGATGATGTTTTTGGCCGCATCCCCCGCTTTGATCCGGGTATACACTTCCGCCTTTTTGCTTATACTGTCTTTGATCTCATCCAATATGGCCTGGGCATCGGCTTTCAGCTTATCAAATTCCTGCTTGCTGTAGGCCCGCTCAATTACATGCATAAGCAGGATCTCTTGAAAACTTTTTTGATGCGCCTCCATGGTCTCTACCAGTTTGCTGGCACATTGGGAGAAATCGGTGGCAGCCAGCACTTTGGCAAACTTATACCTGCAATAGGGCTTAAGCTTTCCTTTCTGTTCCCTGAACCGCTCTACCAGCAAAGGGGTCTGGGTAATCCGCAGAAGATCAAAAGCGGTGCTGCCCAGAAAGAAACTTTTAATAAATCCCCGGCCATGGGAACCGATGAGGATAAGCGAAGCATTCTGCTGCCTGGCTATGCTATCAATTTCTTCTGCTGGAAACCCAATTTGGACCACTGTTTTGCAGCGAACCTGGCTGTTTTCTATCTCTTTTTTGATCTCTTGGAGTTTTTTTTGATTGGGGGCCACAAAAGAAGAAGCATTGCCTCCGGCAGCACGTATGTCTACCACATGGGCTAGAATGACCTCTTTTAAGCCCAGAAGCTTAAACTCCTCCAGGCAGTTTAGCAGAAGCCTGGATTCTTCTGAAAAATCCATGGAAATTAAAATCTTGTCAAACAGCATACGGATCCCCCCCTTTTGTTTTTTTGACAGGAAACCAATGCCTGGTCCTATTGGCAATCCGAACCAGGGCAAGCATCACCGGCACTTCCACCAAAACCCCGACCACGGTAGCCAGTGTGGCTCCAGACTGCAGCCCAAATAAGGATATGGCCACAGCCACTGCCAGCTCGAAAAAATTGCTGGCCCCAATCATGGCTCCCGGCGCAGCTACCTGATGGGATAATT
This sequence comes from Actinomycetota bacterium, assembly GCA_003567835.1. Lineage (GTDB taxonomy): Bacteria > Actinomycetota > Humimicrobiia > Humimicrobiales > Humimicrobiaceae > Halolacustris > Halolacustris primus. Next base: position 2,661 of record PWYO01000105.1, read on the forward strand.
TCCAGATCCTGGCCCAGCCATAGGCGATGATAAAAATAAAAAAGGTCTGTATGGTCAAGGGTACGGCAATCAGCAGGATGTGAATGGGGCTGCCCAATAGGGTCTCTCCCTGGAAGGAGAATATAATGATTAGGGTCAGTAGAAGCCCGATGATGGTTACATGCTTGAACTTGGGCAGAAAGACTTGTTCAAAATAGGCAATCCCCTTCCTTTTTATAATCAGCACCCGGGATATATAACCGCTGGCAAAAGGAATGACAATAAACAATACCACCGAAAGAAACAGGGTATCGTAAGGCAAAAATACATCGGTCAAACCCAGCAGCAGGGCCACGATGGGGGTAAACGCAAACAGGATGATGATGTTGTTTACCGCTACCTGCACCAGGGTGTAGGCAGGATCCCCCTTGCATAAATGGCTCCACACAAACACCATGGCCGTGCAGGGCGCTGCCCCCAGCAGCACAGCACCAGCCAGATATTCATTGGCCAGGGGCACAGAAATCAGCTGCCCGAAAACGATCCTCAAAAAAAAGAAAGAGATGGCATACATGGTAAAAGGCTTAATAAGCCAATTGGTGACCGTGGTCACCGTAAGCCCTTTGGGCTTTTTGGTGGCGCCCACAATACTGCCGAAGTCAATCTTGAGCATCATGGGATAAATCATCAGCCATATGAGGATGGCCACAGGCACAGATACATTGGCATATTCGAAGCGGCTCAGGGTTTGGGGCACCATGGGCAGAAACCGCCCGATGGCCACCCCCAATGCTATACAAAGCAGAACCCAGAGGGTTAAAAACTTTTCGAACAAAGGCATGGCTCTTTTTTCCATAGATCAGTCTTTCTCCTGGTTTTGCAATACTTGTTCAATCTCGGCTACCGCAGGTACCTTTCCTGAAAACTGAACCGCGCCATTTATGGCCAATGCCGGGGTTACCATGACCCCAAAATCCATGATCTGGTTGATGTCGGTAATCTTTTCTACATCCGCCTGAATGCCCAGATTGGTCAATGCCTCAAGGGCATTTTGCTCTGTTTTCTTGCATTTGGGGCAGCCGGTTCCCAATATTTGTACTTTCATATCGCGTTTCCTCCTGTCATCATAAAGTTCATAAAACAAACTCGTTCATTTATCCAAA
>PWYO01000115.1 GCA_003567835.1 Actinomycetota bacterium
TCAAAAAGCTCCAAAGTTTTATCATTGATAATCTTAAAAAAATGGTGGAGCTTTTCCTCAATTTTGCCCAACAATTTCTTTTCCCTGAATGCCGCCTCACTTCTAAAATTCACTTTTGAAGGTACATCATTGATAAATGCAGCCAGATATTCCTGTATTTGCCCCAGGTAAAGTGAATAGATCTGGGCTTTTTCACGGTCCATCAATAAGATACCGTACTTGTGAAAACTCTGAATCATGGACCTCAAGTACTGGGTATGGGGTTTGGGGTCTACCACGATTTTGGAGCGCAGCACAATAGGCAGGCTTAATATCTCCCAGAGATTATGGCTATCCGCAAAAATCAAAAGCGTTTTTGCTGAATCGGCTTTAAAACGGTCATCGACATATTTTTTGATCTTTTCAAAAATGGCATAGATTTTCTTTTTCTCTCCCTTGGCAATAGACTGACTGGATTCAATCTCATCCTTTTTTTTGGCAATCATGGAGTTTAACTGCGTTAGATATTCCCTTTTGTGGGTCCTGGCGCCATCCACCGTAAGATAGGCGCTTACCACCATACCGTCTCCAGGTTTGTAGTTTAGGATTTTTTCCACCCCAAAATCTGTTTGGCTGCTCGTTTTCATTGCCGCATCACTCCTTTTTCAAAAAATGCTTTTCATTCAAATTGAAATCTAATATCATTATACAATATTTACACAGACTTTTTTATTAAGGACAATTTTGTCAGGTATCCATCATGCTTGCATTCATTGGCTACAAATTTCTTGAATTCATTGCCAGGGTCATCCCATATCCCCTTGCCTATCCCATTGCCAGGCTTGCGGGCAGATTATCGGTGAAAGCAGGGATTAACCTTGCTCCCTTAAAGAAAAACATAGCCATGGTGCTTGATTTAGACAAGGACCACCCCCGGGTGCATAAAACGGCAACCACGGTCTATGAACACTGGCTTCAAAATGTCACTGATTTTCTCAAACACCGCAATATTTCTAAAAAGAAATTGAAAGAACGCATAGAAATTGAAGGTTTTGATCATCTGGGGCAGGCTTTAAAAAAAGGTAAGGGAGCGGTTATTTTTACGGCCCATATTGGTAATTTTGAATGGGGTGCATGTAGAATCGCTTTAGAGTTCGGCAATACCTGGGGCATTGGCATGGAAAGAAGATTTAAGCCCTTAAACCATTTTTTTGAGTCTAAAAGATTATCCAAAGACTTAAATACGCTATACAGCAATCGGGCGCTTAACATTTTCAAGATTCTTAAAAGCAATGGGATTGTAGCCATCCCTACTGATTGGGACCCCCAGAACAAATCTGTCCCCGTGCATTTTTTTGGCAAAAAAGCAAAAATCCCCTATGGTGCGGTTTATGCTGCCGTAAAATCCGGCGCACCTTTGCTGCCCAGTTTTATTCACCGCAAAGACAAATACACCCATTTTCAGGTCATCGGAAAGCCTTTAGATCTGGTACGATACCAAGACAAACAAAAAACACTTAATGAAAACCGGCAGAAAATGATCGTCGTCTTAGAAGAATATATCAGCAAACATATCGACCAGTGGGAAATGTTCCACAACATCTGGGCAGAATAATATCCATACATTTGCTGTTTAAGAAACCTACATGGAAATAGATGACTACAGAAGGTTGGAAGACAACCAGAAATTATGGCATACCAGGCCGGCAGAAGAGCTAATACGAGTACTTGGTACATCCAAACAGGAAGGCCTGACCTCACAACTTGCCCATAAAAGATTAACCGTCTACGGAAAAAACCAATTAGAAGAAAAAAGAGGCCATTCCCCGTTTACAATTTTTCTCTCCCAATTTAATGACTTCCTGATATGGATATTGATTGCCGCTGCTTTCATTTCTGGTATCATCATCAGGGAAATAACCGATGCAGTTTTTATATTATCCATTTTAATCATGAATGCCGTCTTGGGTTTTGTCCAAGAATACAGAGCCGAAAAAGCACTGCAGGTCCTAAAAAAACTGGCTGCACCGACCGCAAGGGTCATCAGGGACCGAAAGGAGCAGGTCATCCATTCCGATCTGCTGGTTCCTGGGGACCTTGTCAAGCTTAATACCGGAGACCTGGTGCCTGCCGATTGCAGAATCATTTCCCAGACAAACCTCCAGACCAATGAAGCCACCATAACCGGAGAATCCCTGCCTGTATTAAAAGTTGACCATTGTATTCCCAACCCCCATATACCCATCGGGGACAGGAAAAATATGTTGTACAGCGGCACCATCATTAGCCGGGGCAGGTGTCTGGCTTTGGTGGTACAAACAGGCAAAAATACCGAAATAGGAAAAATTGCCGCCATGGTGCAGGAAACAGAAGAGGTTACCCCCCTTCAAAAGGAACTAAGGGTCATTGGAAAAAAAATCGGGATCATGTGCATCGCCAGCAGTGTGGTGGTCTTCGGCATAGGACTGCTTAAAGGCAATCCTACAGCTGAAATGTTTTTGGTTGCAGTGGCCTTAGCGGTAGCCGCCATTCCGGAGGGGCTTCCTGCAATTGTTACTGTGTCCCTTTCTTTAGGGATGCAGAAAATGGCTAAAAACCATGCCATCATCAGGCGGCTCAGCTCTGTAGAAGCTCTGGGCAGCGTAACCGTCATCTGTACAGACAAAACGGGGACTTTAACCCTGAATAAAATGATGGTAAGAACCATCTTTGCCGGATTACACCAAAACCAGGAATATGCAAAATGTTTTCATGACCAAACCAGCCAGAACCAATGTCGGCCAAATTTACCCCTACATAAAAGCCCTGGGCTAGATTTACTCCTGGAAAGCGCTCTGCTCTGCAATGATGCCTATGTTTCCGATGAAAATCAACATCAAGTAACCGGGGATCCCACTGAAGCCGCGTTAATAGAGATGGGATCCAGGTTTCATGTAAATAAAAGAGACTTGGAAGCAAAAAAACCCAGAAAAATGGAAGAACCATTTGATTCCCAAAGAAAGATGATGACCACCATTCATGACAGCCCTGAGGGCAAATTCTATGTGGTGTATGCCAAAGGAGCCCCTGAGGCGATCGTCCAAAAATGCAGCAAGATGTTTCGCGGTGGAAAAATCATAAGACTTGGGAAAAAAGAAAGAGAAAGAATCCACCAAAATACGGTCTCCTTAGCGGAAAAGGGGATGCGGAATTTGGCTTTTGCTTTCAAATATTTAGAACAGCTGCCCGCAAAAGGACGGATACAGGAAACTGAAAAGGACCTTGTTTATTTGGGCATGGTGGGCATGCTCGATCCGCCAAGGCCAGAAGTGTACCAGGCCATACAGCAGTGCAAGAAATCCCATATAGAAGTCATCATGATAACCGGTGACCATAAGTTAACAGCAAAAACCATCGGAAAAGAACTGGGCATTGCCCAAGATGCGACACAGATTATAGACGGTGAAGAATTGGACCGCTTAACCAGGGATGCATTAAATGAACGTATCAAAGACATAAAAATATTTGCCAGGGTCGCACCTGAACACAAGGTGGCCATTGTGGCCGCACTAAAAGCAAACAAACATATTGTAGCCATGACTGGAGACGGAATCAATGATGCTCCCTCCCTGAAAAAAGCGGACATAGGCATAGCCATGGGCATAACCGGAACCGATGTAAGCAAAGAGTCAAGCGACATGATCCTGGCTGACGACAATTTTGCAACCATTGTAAAAGCAGTCAAACTGGGAAGAGTCATCTATACCAATTTGAAGAAA
>PWYO01000222.1 GCA_003567835.1 Actinomycetota bacterium
ATAAACAGCAAGTGCAGTTCAACTCACCCCAGGCTGCAGATGACCTGGGCATTGCTGCCGTATACCAGGAACTTAGCCTGGTGCCTGAGCTTACCATCGGTGATAACATCTGGCTGGCCCATGAACCGCTCAATGCCGCAGGACAGATCCATACCAAACAAATAAGGGCCCTTACCCAGAAGTTTCTTGCTCTTTTTGAAGGCACCTTTGACAAACCCCTGCAGCCGGACAGGACTGTAAAGACCTTGCAGGCCGATGAGCGGCAGGTTGTAGAAATCCTGAAAGCATTAAGCCATGAGCCCCGAATCCTGATTTTGGATGAAGCCACCGCAAGTCTGGACAACCGCCAGGTCAAAAGGCTTTTTGAACTGATCTCGGAGTGGAAAAAAGAAGGCATGGCGGTGATTTTCATCTCCCATATCATGGATGAGATCTTTGAGGTTGCCGATCGGGTCACCGTGCTCCGAAACGGCAAGTCAGTGGGGGATAAAAGTGTCTCCCAGACCAGCGAAGATGAATTGGTCAACCTCATGGTGGGGGAAGTGGCCCAGGTCCTTTCTTCGGTGCATGAAAAGAAGGAAGTCAAGGAATTAAAGAAAGCAGATACCATCCTGCAAGTAAAAAAACTCAAAACCAAGATCTTAAAGCAAGTCAGCTTTGATGTTTACCAGGGCGAAGTCCTGGGCATCGGCGGATTACGGGGCCAGGGGCAGCGGGACCTGTTATTGGCTTTATTCGGGGCCGCCCCCTATTCCGGGGAGCTGATATGGTCGGGAGAGAAAACCCATTTTAAGCATCCCCGACAAGCCATGAAAAAAGGCATTGCCCTGGTGCCCGGTGAGCGGGCTTCCGAAGGGCTGCTGATGATCCGGTCCATATTGGAGAACCTTCATCTGCCCAGCTGGCAAAAATACGGCAAAGTGCTGCGCATGGGAAAGGCAGCCAGGGATGCAAAAAACGTGGCCGGGGAGCTGAATATGGTCATGGCCGGCCTGGATGCCCCGGTCAACAGCTTAAGCGGGGGCAATGCCCAAAAAGTGGTTATTGGAAAATGGCTGCTGCGGGACCCCCGGCTGCTGCTGCTGGATGACCCGACCAAAGGGGTGGATGTGGGCACCAAGGGCGAGTTTTACAAACTGATCTCCCATCTGGCCCAGGAAGAGACCACGGTGTTGTTTTACAGTTCCGATGACGATGAGCTCTTAGAACTCTGTGACCGGGTCCTGGTCTTTTTGGGGGGCAAAATCCGGGCTGAACTGGCCGGTGACAAGCTAACCAGCGCCAACCTTGTAGAAGCAAGTGTGGTGGCATCCAAAGGGAGCACATAAACAATGAAAGGATCACAGTTAAAAAATTTAATAGTCAGACAACCCTATATTTTTGCCCTGCTGATTTTGCTGGTGCTCATAGGGGTTAATCTATATTTTCAGCCGGCATTGTTTCGCATAACCGTATTAAACAGCAATTTAAGGGTATTTTACCCCCTCATGCTGCTGGCTGCAGGCCAGACCGTGGTGATGATCGGCGGGGGAATCGACATATCGGTGGGATCTACGGTGTCCATGGTCAATGCCTGGCTGGTCACCCAGATGATGGATGAATCCACCCCCCTGCAGCTGGCCCTGATTTTGGGCACAGCCCTGCTCATCGGCATTGTCGCCGGGATGTTTAACGGCTATGTCATCGCTTACCTGAGACTGCAGCCTATTGTGACCACCTATGCCACCATGTTTCTCTACGGGGGCATCGCCTTGCTCATACTGCCCCGGGCAGGGGGCAGCATTCCCCGCGAGCTCTCCCGATTTTACAGGACCGGTGATTTTTTGGGCATTCCTGTGGTGTTCTACCTGATTGCCATCCTGCTTTTGGCCTGGTATTTCTTAAAGAACCGTCGCTATTCCCGTTTCCTGTATGCCACCGGCGGCAACCAGGAATCAGCCTATGCCACAGGCATCCCCGTAAACCGCATCCGTTTTTATTCCTATGTGATCTGCGGGCTTATGGCTGCCCTTTCCGGCATAGCCCTTACCTTTCTTACCGGTTCCGGCGACCCCCGCATCGGCGCGGATATGACCCTGGATTCCATCACTGCGGTGGTGGTGGGGGGCACTGCGCTTACCGGGGGCACCGGCAGCATGGTGGGGTCGGTATTCGGGGTGGCCATCCTGGGTATTATCCGCAATATCATCTCCTTTGCGGATGTCCCTTCCTGGTGGCGCATGCTGGTCAATGGGGTCATCATTGTCATCGCCCTGGCCACCCCAGGACTGTATAGCCTGGTTAGGAGGAAGAGATTATGAAGAAGAAAATCAGATTATCGGGAACGCTTCTGGCCTTTATTCTGGCCATCGCCCTGTTTCTGTTAAGCGGGCTTTTGCCCCATGGCTTTAACAACCTTCCCCAGGCCATCGGCCAGGCCATGCAGATTTTACGCATCTCTTCCTTTTTGGGTATCATCGCCGCTGGCCAGACCCTGGTGGTCATCAGCGGCTATGGAGGCATTGACCTCTCTGCGGGCTCCATGGTCACCCTTTCCGCGGTGCTCACCTATGGGGTTATCGACGGCAGCAATGCCATGGTCTTTCCGGCTCTATTGCTGATCATGGCGGTAGGCGCTGCAGTGGGCTTTATCAACGGCATCGGGGTGACCTACTTGAAAATATCTCCCCTGGTGATGACTTTGGCCATGGCCGGGGTGGTCCAGGGACTGGTGCTGGCGGTCACCCACGGCGTGCTGGAAGGAGGCATCCCCAGGGCCATGGGCAACTTTATCGTCCGCCCGCTCATCCTGGGCATACCCGGTGCGGTCTTTATCTGGGTTATCTTCGGCATAGGGGTCTGGGTGCTTTTGGAGCGTACCTTTTTCGGCAAGCAGCTGTTCAGCATCGGAACCAACCGTTTGGCCGCCCACCTTTCCGGAGTCAGGGTTACCAGGACGGTGATATTGACCTATACCATCGCCAGCATGATGACCGCATTCGGCGGGTTTATGCTGGTGGGCTATACCCAGACCGTGCTGCTCAACCTGGGCGCGCCGTATTTGTTTCCCTCCATTGCTGCGGTAGCCATCGGAGGGACCCTGTTTACCGGGGGGAAAGGCAGCTATTTCGGGACCATGGCCGGGGCCATTATCCTGACCATGATCACCAGCATCCTTACCACGCTGCGGGTGGCCCATTCCATCAGGCAGATTATATTGGGGGCCATTCTGCTGGTCATCCTTTCAGCATACGGCAGGCAAAGGGCTTTGCGGCAGTAATCCAAAGACCGTTTGAGATGACAAGAGGGTGAAAAGTTTTACGGGGCTGCAAAAGGCCCCGGGCATGTAAAAAGTAAACAGACACGAGAGGTGAGCATATGAGTTTTGGTACAATCAGCAGAAAAGAACTGGCCAAGATGATTGACCATTCCCTTCTAAAACCCAGCGTTACTGAAAAAGAGACCGCAGAAGGGATTAAAATTGCCTTACAATATGATGTGGCCACGGTAACCGTAAAGCCTTGTTATGTCCAGCTGGCGGCCCGGATGTGTCAGGGCAGCGATGTGCTGGTGGACCCGGTCATCGACTTTCCCCACGGCTACGGCACCACCGAGGCCAAAGTATTTGAAACTGAGCTGGCCATCAAGCATGGCGCAGGGGAAATTGACATGGTCATGAACCTGGGCGCCTTTTTAGGCGGCGACTATGAGGGGGTAAAAAAGGACATGACCGCGGTGGTAAAGGCGGCCCAGG
>PWYO01000007.1 GCA_003567835.1 Actinomycetota bacterium
CATCTGAGTCGGTCTCATCAAAGAAAAAGGCGCCATTGCCTGTATACTCCGGATAGATATCAATCTCACCGCTAATGATTGCATTCCTGACAACCGAAGTTGTCCCTGTCCCCGACCGGTCTATGACTTCAAAACCATTTTCTTCCAGCATCAATATGATGATTTGTGAAAGAAGGCTCCCTTCCGTATCGATTTTAGAGCCTACTGTAATCGGCCCCTTGGTATCATCTTCGGCAGCGGCACAGCCGAAGAAGACAAGCGAGGTGAATATGGTTATGACCAAGGCTAAGCGTAATGCTAATTTCAACATGACCTCCATTGATTGTTTATACAAATATTAGCTTTTTATTCTAAATACTGACATTTCAATGTCAAGGCAGCCAGAAAAAGGCTTTTTGGGGCTAAATCATGTATTTTAGGTCACTGGTTATGCTGGGATATGTAAAAATCATCTCCTTTAGCTCCTTTACGGTAAGCGATGCCTGCATAGCCATAGTAACCAGATTGATGGTATCTTCAGCCTCCGGAAAAAACAGGCTGGCACCAAGGATCTTATCTGTTTTTTTATCTATTAAGAATTTAAATCCGGTACCTTGAAATCCTTCTTTTTTTGCATGATACCAGCTTGAGGTATCGGAAACATTTTTTCTAAAATCCAGGCTTTTTTGAATGGCTTCCTTTTCGGAAATCCCTACACGGGCCAAAGGGGGAATGGTAAACAGGGCAAAAGGTATGATGTTAAAATTCCTTTTCTTCTGATTGCCGCCGATGATGTTCTGTGCTGCAATTTTAGCCTCAGCAGCCCCTACCGGAGTAAGCGGAGGTGAACCGGCGGCAGCATCTCCTGCGCAATATATGCTTGTATTGGATACGCTCTGCATATAGGCATTAACCACCACCCCATGGGCATGTTCAACACCCGCAGCTTCAAGATTTAACTGATCAATATCTGCCACCCTGCCAGCGCCATGGACCACCAGATCAGCAGAATATTGTTTATTGCCTGCTGTTACCAAGAACCCGCTCTTATTCTTTTCAATCTTTTCTGCAGCTGCATTGAATATGACTTCTATATTGATTTTTTTGGAATAATCCAGCAGCATGGACACCATGTCTTTGTCAAACATATCCAGGGGATTGGTGTCATTATGTAAAATAGTTACTTTGGTCCCAAACCTTGCCGCAATATGGGCAAATTCAAATGAAATAAAACCCCCTCCTACAAATATTATTTCGTCCGGCAGCACTTCAAGATCCAGAAAATGGTCACTGTGGGCCATATGGTGTTCCCCTTCGATATGTAATCTTCGCGGTTTTGCCCCGGTGGCGATTACCATCTTGGCCGACTCGTATTCTTTATCACCGATTCGCAGGCGATTGCCTGAAACAAAAGCTGCTTTGCCTTTCAGCATGGTTATATTGGCCTTTTCATAGGCCTTTGTGCGCCGCCCGGGCACCGGATCGGTAAAACGATTCTTAAAATGTATAAGGTCTTTCCACTGCAGGGATGGGTTTTTGGATATCAGGCCGGGCAGTCTCCTTTTGAGATCCAGGTATTGTGCAGCCCCAACCAGTATTTTTTTGGGATCGCAGCCTCTTATGGCACAGGTTCCCCCATACGGCCGGTAGTCCACAATTGCAGTGCGTAAACCGGCACCAGCACACTGCATGGCGATCGAAGAACCTGCAGAGCCGCTGCCGATGACCAAAACATCAAATCTCTGATCCATATTTACCACCTTCCGTTTGGGTTTTTGCCGCAAAAATTTAGTGCTTTGGGCTTTATGCCCTCCTATTTGCATATATTTAAAACTACATGCATCTGCTATTTTTGTCCAACAGGAAATCTTTTGGCAATATGCTGCTGCAGGAACGGAAAACTTCGTATAGTCGTGCACAAAGCAGGCTTTCCTGTCATAATTGAAAAGGGGTAGCAATTGCAAGAGTCATTCATGAACAGAAACCAGGACCATTTCCGAGGGTGTATGCTGGGGGGTGCTATCGGGGATGCTTTGGGCTGGCCGGTTGAGTTTTTAAAGCTTTCACATATAAAGAAAAAATATGGCAATCAGGGAATCAGAGACCTTGAAAAAGGAAGTGCTGGCAAAGCCGAAATTACCGATGACACGCAAATGTCTTTGTTTACAGCGGAAGGCATCCTCTGTTCTGGCCCCGGCCAAAACAAAAAAGAGAAATTAAAACCCCAGAATACCGTATACCAAGCCTATCAGAGGTGGCTTATGACACAAGGTTATACGCCTCCCTGCACTTGCAGTACACCACCTGGCAGCTGGCTTATAAAAGAAAAAAAGCTCCATAAAAAAAGAGCACCCGGCAGTACCTGCATCCATGCCCTATTGCAGGGCAGGAAGGGCACCATCAGCAATCCAATCAATGATAGTAAAGGCTGCGGAGGCCTGATGCGGGTTGCTCCTGCCGGTCTTTTCTATCCCAAACAAACCGCTTTTAAGAGAGCTGCAGAATTTGCTGCCATTACCCATGGTCATCCTGCCGGATACCTGGCAGCAGGGACCTTGGCCTATATGATTGCATCCATCATAGAAGGAAAAGATATTGCCATTGCCGCAAAGGATGCCTGCCTGCACCTCAAAGAACATGAAAACCACCAAGCATGCACCGACACTTTAGATAAATCTTTTCAAATGCTTCACAAAAAAATCTCCGATATGGAAGCCATTGCTAGACTTGGCCACGGCTGGATAGCCGAAGAAGCATTGGGGATTTCCATCTATTGCGCATTAAAATACAGGGATAACTTTCGCCAAGCTTTGATTGCTGCGGTCAACCACGATGGAGATAGTGACAGCACAGGCGCGATAACTGGGAATATCCTAGGTGCCTTTCAGGGACTCAGCAAGATTCCTCGCCCCTGGATTGAGAAAATCGAACTAAGAGAAGTCTTATTCCGAATGGCCGATGATTTGCTTACAGAATGCCAAAAGCCGGACAACAGATCTGCCCGCTGACTTGCATATTGATAAAACCGTTTTCTGTATTGATTGGACTTTTTTGGTCCCAATATCAACCATTGTAAAATGAGCCGTTACAGGGATGTGCTTTGCTTTTTTACAAACCCAAAAGGCAGAAAATGTATTCCCTTGTCTGGCTGTAGACAGGATTTGATGATGTATCATCAGCACCTTTGTGAATCTTTTTAAGCAAATAGTGCCCTCTGGTTCAGGCAAGTATCCGCCCATGCTAATAAGCAGCCAATCGCTCACTTGGGCCACACCAATAATAATAATTTTCCGGGAGGCTGCAATGACGGCCACAAGCAATACAATTTCTACACCCAAGGTATGTTTGATAATGAATACGTTGATGGCGGCAAGCAGTATGAGAAAACTCAGCACAATGATCCGCTCAAAATACTCTAAAATTTTTGTCAGTCTAGTGGATATAAGCATCATTTTTAAAAATTTTTCATTTGCACAAACTTTAGTAAATTTGCACACTTGCGTACATACAGAGATCTATTTTTTTAAAGCCATAATCCCACAGATCAACCATGCCGGTATGGGCTGTCAAATATGGCTGCCTGCCATTGCATAAAACGATTCACTGAATTTCTATTGCAATCTTTTTAATTTTTTGCAGATTTATTGGATTAACCATGGTTAGAATGGTAGAATTTTATGTATGTTTCTATATGAAATTGAATTTGTTAGCTATATTTGCACTCATTTTTCAGGTTTTAACCAAGCCTATC
>PWYO01000107.1 GCA_003567835.1 Actinomycetota bacterium
AACGCTTTCAGCGTTGTTTAACCGGGCAGGCCCCGGTTAAACCCTGCTATGCAGGAAATCCTTCGGATTTGTTTCACGGGACAGGCAGGATTTCAGCGGTAAGTCTAAGGGCCTAAATTATTATAAATTGTTAACGGGAGCATTACGAGTTTTTTGAAAATGAATGGGGACAGTCCCGAAGCCAGGGACAGTCCCCGTGCCATGCCGTAGTTTAAAGCTTTTTACACAAAGATAGCCTTAACACACCCTATTTATATTTTGTTTTCAAAAAACTCGTAATGCTCCCATTGTTAACCCATTCAAGTGAATCTATCCAAAATGAAAAAACTACCCATAGGAATACAGACTTTTGAAAAGCTGATTACCAGCAATTATTATTATGTTGATAAGACCAGCTTTATCAAGCAATTGACCCAGGAGGGTGAATACTATTTCCTCTCCAGACCGCGCAGGTTTGGCAAGAGCCTGTTTTTGAGCACCATCAAGGCTGCCTTTCAGGGTAAAAAGGATTTGTTTCAGGGTTTGTATTTAGAAAATTACTGGGAGTGGGACCAGGCAAACCCAGTGGTGCATGTGAGCTTCGGGTCCGGGGTAATGCGCAGTATTGAAGAATTAAGAGATTCTTTCAATTATATCCTGGATTTCAATGCCCGGGAGTATGGGTTTTCATACTCCTATGATGATTTAAAGAATCGCTTTGCTGAACTTATCGCTGGCCTGCATGAAAAAACAGGCCGCAAAGTGGTCGTGCTGGTGGATGAGTATGACAAACCAATATTAGACAACATTGAAAATAAAGATATGGCTGTAGCCATCCGGGAAGAGCTCAAGAATTATTATTCCGTGATCAAGGATGCTGATCCTTATATCAAGTTTGTATTTATTACCGGTGTGTCCAAGTTCAGCAAGGTGTCCCTTTTCAGTGGGTTGAACAATTTAAAAGACATCACCGTGGACAGACGCTTTTCTTCTTTGTGCGGTTATACTCAGAAAGAGCTGGAAAGCGTATTTGCCGGGCATCTTGACGGGGTTAATCTGGAAGAGGTCAAAAAGTGGTATAACGGCTACAACTGGATGGGAGAAGAGGTTTATAATCCTTTTGATATTCTTCTGTTTCTGAGCACCAGGGAATTTTCCAATTACTGGTTTGAGACCGGCACGCCCAGTTTTCTAATCAAGATGCTCTATAATGGGCAATACAACATATCCGGCATAGACAATCTTAAGGCCGGAGAAGAGATTGTGGGCAGTTTTGATGTTGAGAATGTTACGGCTGAAACCCTGCTTTTTCAGGCCGGGTATTTGACCATTGCAGGACTTGAACAAGTTGGATCCTTCAGGCGCTATACACTGACCTATCCTAACATGGAGGTCAAAGCCAGTTTAAACAACTCAATCCTGAGCACTCTGGCCAAGGACAGTCTGGCCAAAACCAGGAATCAGTCAAATCTCATCGATGCCCTGCTGGCCAATGATCTGGACAGCCTTAAGGATATTTTTCATGCCTTTTTTGCTTCCATTCCACATGACTGGTATCGCAAGAATCAATTGTCGAGATATGAAGGTTATTATGCTTCTGTGGTTTATTGCTATTTTGCCGCTCTTGGGCTTGATGTGCATCCTGAAGAGCCAACCAGCAAGGGACGTCTGGATCTGGTTATCCGCTTCCAGGGCCGGGTCTATATCCTGGAGTTTAAGGTTGTTGAGCTTGCAGGTGAAGGCAGACCCATTGAGCAGATCAAGGCCAGAGGTTATGCAGATAAGTATGCAGGACAGGAAGTGTATCTGGTGGGGGTTGAGTTCTCAAGCCAGGAGCGTAATGTAGTTGGTTTTGAGTGGGAGGTATCTGTTTAGCGCTTTGCATGTGGCACGGGGACTGGCTCTTCCGTCACGCCTGAGGCGTGATTGTCCCAGAAAATGAGATATTTTAAGCACAAAATGATGCTCAAGTGGGTCCCGAGTGCCTGTCCCCTGCTTTCCTCTTTTGCAGTCACAGATGTCAGAGATCAGACGTCAGCTGTCAGTAAAAACAAAGACTTATGTAGATTGTTTATTTCTGAATTATTCATTTTCTCGACTTTTTGCAGGTGCATCAAATCATGAAAAGAAAACCTTAAGCAACAGAAGATTGCTATGTAATCATATGTTGTATATTGCAGGCACAAAGTCTGCCAGTGGAGAATATGTCATCATAGCCACTAATAAAAATCCCGATACTGCATTAGCACTACAGCGAAACTTATATATTGACCTCCGGGGACTGGCTCTTTTGCCGCCTGATTTTTTGTTCAATTGCAAGTTATCAAACGGCAAAAGTGCCTGTCCCCAATTGAGACAGGTTGTGAATTTTTGAAGTTTCGCTGTAGTGTTAGAGGATTACGCCAAACGCTGGGAAATTGAAACACTGTTTAAATGCTTAAAGTCCAGCGGTTTTAATTTTGAGGATACTCATCTTAAATACCTTCAAAAAATCAGCAAAATGATGGTCTTATTAACCATTGCCTACTGCTGGGCTTACATAACTGGCGAATGGATTACCACACATTCACCAATCAAAATAAAATCTCACGGACGGAAAGCAAAAAGTGTCTTCAGAGTAGGACTTGATACCATCGGAGAAATTGTTGTGCATATAGATAGAAAAATCAAACAATTTCAACGTGTTGTCCGATTATTGTCGTGTACTTAGATGCTCAATTTGACTTAAATCTTACGCTGACTTGCATTTAAAATTGTCATCCCAATAACCTCGCCATGTTCGTACCGAATAATTACATCGTCATCTGTCATTTCACTGTCGTCTGCATAACTTGGCTTTTTAAAATTTATATATAAAACATCCGCATCAACGTCGTAGGTGGTCCAAAATGTTTTTTTAGGTGCCATCCTGACGGCAGGCATGACTTTTAAAAAATCATCGATTGCTATCTGGGCCATATCTGCTTTCTCCTTTGCAATGAGTGTATTCTTCTTGTTAAGAATGCGGTTATTATAAACCCATCGTTGCTAATTTCTCGATAAGGAAACACAAAATATTTCTTTGTTTCAAATTCACGTACTGCCAAGTACTCTCCACTGTTTCCCGTTAATACGATGTCAGGATTACTGACAGCTAGTAAAACAAGATCCATCATCTCACCTAACTCAGCATGTTCCTCAACAATATGACCCCATCGTTCATTGGTCAATCGGATACTGATCCCATTTATTGATGTTGTGGTGCATAACATGGATATTCCAGTATAAAAATCATATTTATCCCAACCTCTTCAAAGAGTACCCCCCCTCAACACCGCGTCAACTACATATTGCGGGTTTAAGATGACACTCATGGTTGCCTCCACCACAGAATCGATTAAAAGTGTACACACCCATCACTCCGAAGATTCTTTCAGAAAACCGCTGGCATATTTATGCAGAACACTCCCGATTAAAGTCTGGTACGGTATGTAACCATTCAGGGGGTCTTCGATGGTGATAATTGGCACCAGGCCTGGGGACTGTCCCCCGCTAAGAATATCTATGCAGATGCAAAAAAATCTGCGCCTGTAATTGTTGTATTTGTGCAGGAAAGGTGTCGCGGGGACTGTCCCCGGCCGGTATAATATGTGGCTGGAGCCACAAAAAAGCGATGTCCCCAGGCTGGAGCCTGGGAACAAGAAAAAGAAAACATTTTGCTTGTATGTCTAGTGGGGACAGGCACCCCGGCACTTATTTTTTATTGAAC
>PWYO01000237.1 GCA_003567835.1 Actinomycetota bacterium
AAAACCCCATGCGGGCACTCTACACTGGAAAAGGCGGCCTTTCCGGGAAAGGAAAAAGAAGACAAATTATTGATTTTCTTAATCTCTCCTTCGGGCATCCTTTTGGTCGCCTGCATCACGATTTTGGCAGACTGGTATATTTCTTTGAATCTTGTATTGACCCGGTCAAGGGTGGTACCGTGCCTTCCCAGAGGGGTGATAAAAGAGAACTTTTCATACATCAGATAGTCCTTGTCTTTGCGGAGGTCTCTTCTGATGCCCGCAGACCTAAGATTGGGTCCGGACAGTCCGAATGCCTGGGACATGCTTCTGGTAATCCTGCCGGTATCCCTCAGCTTATTAAATACCAGTATATTTTCTAACATGCTTGATTCAATTCCTCTAATATGATGCATGGTTGAACGGAGCGTCTCCGCAATATGGCCAATCTTGTCTTTTCCCACATCTTTTTTTACCCCTCCTACACGTATGAAGTTAGGCAAAAATCTTGCACCGGTTAAGATTTCCATCAAATGGAGTACTTTTTCCCTTTCAGCCAAAACCCGGCTTAAAAGCCAATCATAACCCAAAATTTCCACTATGACTGCTATATTTCCAAGATGGCTTGCCATTCTTGAAAGCTCACATATGATGACCCTGATGCGTTTTGCCCGTTCGGTAACCCGCATTTGAAGCATGCTCTCTATGCCCATGCACAGGCATAGTTCCGGAAAAATGCCTGCGTGAAAATCATAAGCCCCAACTAGAGATATGAGCTTGAGCATATTTTGGTCAGCCAAAAGGTCTTTTTGATAAATATTGGCTACTGAGGTATCAATAACTGCTTTTTGTATCCTATCCTCATCAAGGGATCCGTATACATCAAAACAATCCAGCCCTGGAACAAACTGGCTATACAGGCTGAAATCCATATTTTCTTTTTTTAGCAGTTTTTTCATTTTAAAGAAATCCGCCACAGGGTAATGTCTGGCCACTGTTTCAAGAAGCCTATTATATTCATTCCGGAAATCTTCTTTATGCAGGGAAATTTTGAGAAGGCAGCTAAAATTGTTATCAAAAGAGTAAAACACGGCCAATGCATAAGCATGCTCATTTTTCCAAAAAAGTTTAATATTTTTAAAACTTTCGATGCCAAACAGTGTTGTGCTGCGCAGCTGCTGCAGAATTGCATCTGTTTCTTGGAGAGAACTTTCACATAATATATCTTGCCCCAGTTTTTCAATCCTGCTGACTTTATTGCCCAGCCTGTCCTGCAGCTCCTTTTCAATTTGATCGATAAACAGGAAATGATGGGTCTCATAGCTAGTCTGGTCAAACATATGGTCCATGGTTATTCTTCTTTTTCCACTAATTTGTGTATGGCATAAATAAAAGACTCCGGCCTTGGCGGACAGCCCGGTATAAACAGATGGGCAGGCAATTTTTTTCTCACTTCTTCCATTAACTGCCTGCTGGTGCTCAACATGTTCCTGTCCAGGACACATGCACCCAAAAAAGCAACCCATTTAGGCTTTTTCATGCGCTGATAATAATCAACCGCCCTGGCTGCACCCTGCGGATTTAAAAAACCCTGCACAACCAGTAAATCAGCATCCTCAGGCAAGCATACAAAATGTATACCCAATCTCTCTGCATCATAAACGGGCCCCCTGGCAGAATATAACTCCTGCTTGCAGCACCCGAATCCTGCAACCAGGACATTCAGGTTTCTTTTAACCACAGCTTTCATGTCATTTCCTTACTGAGAATTCTTGATTTTACAATATAGACACTGATTAGCAAGAATAAGAAAAGAATGCCTGCCATCAAGTAAAACGGCCGCCCAAATTCAAACTCCGATATTAATAAGATGGTATTGGAAACCAGGAAAAAAAACAGGATCGTGCTGACAAAAACCATGGCCAGCACAAACAAGTTTTTGAACATCAAGGGATCTTTTTTAAAAAAAGTGATCTTTGTCCCCGTGTCTTTGGTTTTTTTTGCAACCAGGTAAAGAACCAAAAATATGAATAGGCTTATCACCAAAAAAATGCTAAACGCCAATATATGATTCAAATAGGACCCTAGGGTTTCTTCGGCCATTTATTCCTCAAAAAAATAATTTTGTTGATTTAAAACTTTATCACAATCCCCCTGCTACTTCAATTAAATGTATTATAATATTGCATTGTTGTCACAGGCAATATTTGTTTATATAATTTGCAAAAAGCCATTTTAGCCTCATGCAAGAAAAAAATAGGCAAACCATAATAAAAATGGGCATTGTTTGCTGGACTACCATTGGTCTTTTGGCCATTGTTGGTCTAATTTTCTATTTCCTTTTTTTAATCAGGCTCGCGGTAATTCCCCTTATTATAGCCGCAGCTATTGCCTACCTGCTTAGTCCGCTGGTGGTTTTTCTGCAGAAGAAAATTCCTAAAATTTTTGCCATCATCATCGCCTATATTTTGTTTTTGGGGATCATCTTTGTTCTGTTTTTTTTCCTCATGCCTTTAATCGTAGACCAGTTTGAGGTGTTTATTGAAAACTTGCCAGACTATATTGAAAACCTGATTTTGGTGGTCAACCAGTTTTTAACTGAAAGCCTTATGGCGCAAAATATTGAACAGTATATTGGCACAGAATTTATGCCTCAGGATGCCGATGCTATTACCGATTCTCTGATTAACATGATAGACATCAATGGCCTGAATATTCTGCAGCAGGTAACTGCGTTTGCCAGAAATGTGATCAATTGGATCATCACATTGGTCATAGGGCCAATTCTGGGCTTTTATGTGCTAAAAGATGCGCATAAATTTAGAAATGTGTTCGTAAAAGTTATCCCGGCCCGGTTAAAGCCTCATGCAGAAGCCATCATGGACCGCATCAATACGGTTGCAGGCAGATACATAAGGGGGCAGCTTTTTGCATCTTTTTTAGTAGGCGTTATGTGCACCATCGCTTTGCTAATTCTAAGGGTCGATTTTGCTATTCTCCTTGGCTTTATAGCAGGCGCGCTTAACATGATGCCCTTTCTGGGTCCAATATTAGGGGCTATACCTGCCAGTCTTACCGCCCTGTTTGTGTCTCCGCTACGGGCTTTGCTGGTGGTTGCAGTCTTTATAGCCATCCAGCAGATCGATAGTTATTTTATATTCCCTTTAATCATGAAACACCAGATTAAACTGCATCCAGGCATTATTATATTCTCACTGATTGCCGGCGGGGCAATTTTTGGTTTTTTAGGCCTGCTTCTAGCTGTACCCACCGTGGCCATAATCCAGGCAATATTAAAATACTACTTGATAGAAAGAAAACCGGCTTGACTGCGGCCTTTGTTTTTCACAGATCATTGTGCTTATCGTACCGGGTATATACCCAGACCCATGGGCTGGAAGATCTTACGGGGACTGATGATTATAATAAGCCTGTTTTACTTGATCATAGACAGCCTTCAGGGGCTTGCCCGTTTTTTTTGCAAGCCGGACACAGGACTGGTGCTCTGGCTGGGCAGTAATAATATTTCCGTCTCTAATGCCCAATTTTATTTGTGCCTGCCCATAGGCAAGGTTGACCTGCTCGATTCTTCTTTCCAAAAGATGCCGCCTAAACCCGCTGCTCCTAATCCCCAAAGTGGTGGTTTGAGAAAAAATGAGATCTGCAATCTTGTTTTCCAGGCCAGCAGGACAAATGGCACACAGCTTAAATGCTGGTCTTCCTTTCTTCATTAAAATGTTTTCTA
>PWYO01000311.1 GCA_003567835.1 Actinomycetota bacterium
ATATCCTTAAAAAAAAGAAATCTTTTCCCATTGTATACCTGATGGGCAAGCTTGCCGGTAAAAAAAAGGACGATTTTCACCGCATATACGGCCTGGATGCAATCTCTTCAGAACATATGAAAAAGATCATAAGCTGGCTGAATGAAGCGGACGCCCAGGCCTATGCCCAGAAGAAAGCCGACCATTTCTACCAAAAGACCTTGTCGGCCATTGCCGCCCTTCCGGTAAAGGGGGCCATGAAAGAACATTTTAAACAGATTTCTGAATTTTTGGTAAAAAGAGAATTTTGACATGACCAGCAACAGCCTGAGAAAAGAACAGCATTTACATATCAGCCTGCAGGAAGATTTAAGCCCTCCGGAGAATGCCAATGGTTTTGACGCTTACCGTTTTGTGCACCAGGCCCTGCCTGAGCTGGATTTGGACGCCATTGACCTTTCGGTCCGGTTTATGGGAAAAACCTTAAGCCTGCCTTTGATGATCTCTCCCCTGGTGGGGGGCATTAACAAGGGCAGGGAGATCAACCGCATACTGGCCAGGGTGGCCCAAAAAAGGGGCATTGCCCTGGGCGTGGGGTCCCAAAGGCCGGCCATCGAGGATCCCCGGCTGGCAAAAACCTATCAAATACGCGATCTTGCTCCGGATATTCTTCTTTTTGCCAATCTGGGTGCGGTGCAGCTCAATTATGGTTACGGGCTGGAGCAGTGCCGGGCCGCGGTAGACATGATTGATGCCGATGGGCTCATGCTTCACCTCAACTGCATGCAGGAAGCTTTTCAGCCTGAAGGGAATTGTAATTTTTCAGGGCTTGCCCAGGCCATTGCCCGGATCTGCAGCCAGCTGGATGTTCCGGTTTTGGTTCGGGAAGTGGGCCAGGGCATATCCGCACAAGCAGCGGCCAAACTGATTCAGGCCGGGGTTTCTGGCATCGATGCCGCAGGAAGCGGAGGCACTTCCTGGATTGCTGTGGAAGGGCACCGCAGCTCCAGCCAGGTGCAAAAAAAAGTTGCCTCCCAGTTTAAGCATTGGGGGATTTGTACCGCCGATGCCCTGGCCATGGTCCGATCGCAGAGCAGCCAGGTTCCCTTAATTGCTTCAGGGGGCATCACCAACGGCCTGGAGGTCGCCAAAAGCATTGCCCTGGGTGCGGATTTGGCGGGCATAGGACTGCCTATGCTCAAGAGGGCCAGTCTATCTGAAAGGGCTCTGGAAGCGTATATGCAGGAGATTGAAATAGGGCTAAAAATTGCCATGTTCGGCATAGGGGCCCAAAACGTGCAACAGCTAAAGAATACCCCGTATATCCAAAAGGCGGCAAGCCCATGATTTATTCAGCCAGTTTGAGCCTAAAACTGATCAAACATATCCGGGCCAGCAGGAGCCGGGACAATGGGAAATTTCCCTTTGTGCTTATGCTGGAACCCCTGTTTGCGTGCAACCTTCAATGCCAGGGCTGCGGGCGGATCAAAGAGTATGCGGGCCAGCTTTCGGAGACCCTGAGCCGGGAGCAGTGTCTGGAGGCTGCCGCCCAGGCCGGGGCGCCCATTGTTTCGGTGACCGGGGGCGAGCCCCTGCTTCATCCGGATATTGATGGCATTGTGGAAGGGCTGCTGCAGCAGGGCTACTTTGTCTATCTGTGCTCCAATGGTTTGCTTATGGAAGATTTTCTAATCCGGATGCAGCCGCATCCGGGTTTGAGCCTGGTCATCCATATTGACGGGACCAAGCAGACCCATAACCGTATGACCGGACGCAAAGATGCCTTTGATGCGGCCATGGGTGCGATTGTAAAAGCCAAGCAATTGGGGTATGCGGTACGGACCAATACCACGGTATACAGCCAAAGCAGCCCCAAAGAGATTGCTGCCTTGTTCGGCCAGCTCAAAAAAGCAGGCACAGACGGGATTATGGTTTCTCCTGCATTCAGCTATGGCCACATAAAAGATGATTTATTCCTTGACCAAAACCACGCCCATGCGGTGTTTGGGCAGATATATGAAAAGATGGGGCGCATCAGGCTGTATAATACCCCCCTATACTGGGAATTTTTATGCGGACGAAGGGATCTGCAGTGCATCCCCTGGTCTACCCCCACGGTGAACCCCGTGGGGTGGAAGAGCCCCTGCTATTTGATTACGGATGCCCATTTTGACAGCTATGAAGCGCTTATGAAAAAAACGCCCTGGGAAAAATACGGCAAGGGCCGTGACCCCCGCTGCGCCAACTGTATGATGCACTGCGGTTACGAGGCAAGCTCTATTGCCGGCAAAAAAAGTTTTGCGGATATGCTCAAGCTGGCCAAATGGAATATCATGGGGAGGGCCTGATGCGTGCATTGGTAACCGGGGCCACTGGATTTATAGGCAGCCATGTGGCCAGAGAACTTATCCGGCAGGGTTTTGATGTGGCGGTGCTGGTCCGGCCCCAGAGCGACCGGCGGAATCTACAGGGGTTAAAGGTCCGCCTCTTTTTGGGCGATCTGACCGACAAAGACTCGCTGGCCCGGGCACTGAAAGGGTGCCAGGCACTTTTTCATGTGGCGGCAAGCTATAGTTTCTGGACCAGGGACCCCAGAAAGATGTATGCGGCCAATGTGGGGGGCACGGTCAATATCATGGAAGCGGCCCAAGCCGCTGGGGTCCAAAAGGTGGTCTATACCAGCAGTGAGTCCACCCTGGCCATTCCCAAGGGCCAAAAGCTGGGACGAGAGGGCGCGCTTAACAGGCCCCAGGATGTATACAGCCATTACAAAAGGTCCAAGGTTTTGGCGGAGCGGGCAGTCAGGAACTTATGCGCCCAAGGGTGGCCCATTGTGGTGGTAAACCCCACCGCGCCCATCGGCCCAAGGGACATAAAACCAACCCCTACCGGCAAGATTGTGCTGGATTTTTTAAACGGAGCCATGCCTGCCTATGTCAATACCGGGCTCAATGTGGTGGATGTAGAAGATGTGGCCCGGGGCCATGTGCTGGCTTTCCAAAAAGGCCAAACGGGGCAGCATTATGTACTGGGCAATGAGAATATGAGCCTGGCTCAAATTCTGCAGCTGACCGCCCGTCTGGCCCGCAAGCGGCCCCCCCGGGTACGCATACCCCTGTGGGCTGCATTTGGTGCCGCCTGCGCAGATGAGCTGGTGCGGGGAAAAATGTTAAGAAAATGTCCCCGTATACCCCTGGCCGCGGTCAATACCGCCAGAAAATGCCGTTATTTTGATATCAGCAAGGCAAAAAAAGAGCTGGGCTTTTCGGTTGGCCCTATTGAAGATGCGTTTACCAAGTCCATAAACTGGTTTGCAAAGGAGCATTATGTTAATCATAGGTAAAAAATCAATTTCTAAGCCTGTCAAAGCCAGCCAGGCATACCTTCTGGGCAAACAGCACAAGCAGGGCTACTGGGTGGGACTTCTGGAAGCAGACGCTTCGGTGGTTTCCGGTTTTATTCCCCTGGCCCGATTTTTGGGCATCAAAGACAAAAAAAGGGAGAAAAAGGCAATCAGTTACCTGCTGCGCAGGCAGAACAGGGACGGCTCATGGAGTATGTTTGAGGGCGGCCAAGGAAGCTTAGATGTGACTGTTCAGACCTATTTTGGCCTCAAAGTCATGGGTATGGACGCCCAAAGTCAGCCCATGGTCCGGGCCAGAAAGTTTATACTTAAAAAAGGCGGCATGGAGGAAGTCAATACCTATACCAAGATCATCCTGGCCCTG
>PWYO01000268.1 GCA_003567835.1 Actinomycetota bacterium
AGACCTTGCCGCATGCCTTGTTTCTGACTTCCAGGTATTTGTCATATTTAAAATTAACCAGACCCAAGGCTTCTGTGTTCTCAAGGCAGCAATTTTTATATTTCTTTCCACTTCCGCAGGGACAGGGACTATTTCTGCCTGTTTTGGTCATTTTTTATTCCAATACCTTCTGTGCCGCATAAACCAATTAAGACCCATTAGCCATCCTGAGGGCCCCGGTTTAAATAATCAATCATCTCATTGGCGGCATTTTGATAATACATTGGCTTTCTTCTGAACCGGACAGTCATATCCAGTCTTTGGGACAACGGCTCCAAAATTTTCTTTAGGTTTCTGTTGCTTACAATCAAATTGACTGGAATGGTATTATGTTTGCTTATCAGATTTAAGATCTCTTCACCAACCAGCAGATTCTTTTTCCTCAGGCTGGACACACTATGCCCAATGATTTTTCCGGTTTTCGCATCCAAGGCTAAAAAAACCAGAGGCATTTGCGGTCTTGATTTTCCATCGCCAATCCGCAGCGGGAAAAAATCGCACCCAATCTCCCAGAAGCCTTCTCTTCTGGGCTTCTTTTTCAAAATTTTTTTCATTTTAACTTCATTGACGGGAGCATGTTCCCATTTTTCCTGATAGGGTTCTGCTTTGATGAATTGATCCTTCCAAACAATATGGTTTTTGCCCCTATAAGGTTTGCGTACAAAATAATGGCCCTCCCGGTCTGTTTGGAAAAGATCCGGATTTTTCTTAAACCTCCGGCAAACCCCTATGGACTGTTCCACAATGGTTTCCATAAACGCAGCTTCTTCTTCGGTAAAATGCCAGGGAAAATAACTTGGGATAAAGCTTCTAAAGAAAGGCATTGGCTTCTCCGGACCGGAAACAATACCCAGCTCTTTTTGAATCATTTTATCCCGTTTATCAAAATAGAGATCATCTTGCTCATAGCTTAGCGCCAGGCAATATTGGGACGCTGATATTTCCGGGTTCTCTTTTTGGATTTTTCCAGACATCATGTCTAAAACCACCTGCAGGCCCTGGGAGCCAAGATACGCATTCAGGCCGAACACCTCTCCGGCTGCACCCAGGATACAGACATAGGCGATAAGGCCATCACTGGGCCTCATCACGCCAAACAGATCGGTATCATCCATATACTCCCAGCATCTAAGTTTTTCAAATTCATAGGCCAGGTCATAAAGTTTCTTCAGTTGTTCCGCCTTGGCAATTTTTTTATCCACACCCATCCTTCTCTTATCGATTGTCTCTTTTGTCTTTACATTCTATAATTCTTTTTGTATTTATCCAACACCTTATTTTGCTGTTGGTAATAATTGCTAGCCACAGACCTGGGTTAACAGGCTCTGGGTGACAACAGGATGCATTCTGGCAGATATCCATACGCATGCATTCAGATAGGGACAATCCCTTCTTCAATGGGAAACCCATCGGTTTTTTAAATTTGTGCATACGGGCTTCCCCAATCGGCAAGCCTGAAAGCTTCTCTTTGCCCAAAAATGGTCAATGTCCCCCCTATGTCAATACATATTTTCTTTCTATGCATACCTGATTTTCATAATCGTGGCTCTTTTGTTTCAAAATGGAAACAAATGGCATATGCACGGCCAAAGAAATTACCCTCTTTGTATATCCATCCGTTTTTTTTTACAATACTTCATAAAGCATGCAGCAAGAGAGCATACAAAATGGGAGGATGCCAGATGCATAAACAGAAGGTTGCCCAATACCTAAATCTTTTGGACCGGCAAAGGGATTCTTTTTTTACCTCTGTAGAAAACATCACCCGGGATGCATTGTGGCAAAGGCCCGCGGCAGATGCTTGGTCCATTGGTGAACACATTGCCCATACCCGGATTCTTTTACGCTCGATGCGCCGCATGTTTACCGTTTTTTGGCCTTTTCTGTTTCCATTGGCATGGCTTAGGCGAAAAAAGCCTTTTCATGCACACATAGATGATGTTTATAAAAGACCAAAATTCCCCCTCCAGGCAGGCTGGATCTGGTCTCCTCGCGGTTATGCCAAAAAGCCTGTTTGCCTGAAGGTGCTGCGCTTGCAGCTGGCAAGGGAGCATCAGGCAGTCCGGACATTCTACCAGGATAAAGAAGAGGGGGTCTTGGGCAATTGCTGCCTATATGATCCCGCAATCGGGTGGATCAATTTGGTCCAGGCTTTGCGGGTAGGCGCTTACCACGACCAGCACCACTTCCAAAAGGCTAGAGAGATGTGGGCTGGTAAGCAATAGCATAACAGGGCATCACCGGAAACAACTTTTCTTTGAAAAGGTGACATAGTGTCTATTTTCATCTGAAAAATCTCAGAATAAAGAATAGATGTGCCTGCCCAAACTTCGGTCCTTGACCCCAAAATCCAGGATTGCCTGCAATATCCAAAAAAAACCCGTCCTTTTTATGGTAATGTTAACAATTTTGATCATTACCATTTAAGAGTAAAGCGCTATGCCATCAGTTTGGGCGTTGGCCTGTTGTTTGGGGGAGAGTCTATTTCTCTTAGAATTTAAAGGCTGAAAACTATGCTTGCATGCTCCGCGAATCGTGCGGCTAACAAGAACTTTTAAATTGATGGCAAGGATACAATATTGAATATAAAATTTTAGCAGAAGATTTAATAGCCTATAGTCATGAGAATCTTATAAATCGCTTAGACATTGGTCAATACCAGAATGATAAAAACAGGTGCTATCATATTGTTATGCTTACTGAAAAAGATATGAATATAATTGAAGCGATCTCAAGAAAATATAACCTAAAACGCGTTTTACTCTTGGATCTAGTTTGGGTCAAAAAAAGCAATAATATTCATATTTGGTGTAGGAGGGCCATACCCCAAAGTTTTTTCAAATTTTTTGGTGACCTGTTGCTTAAAACTTTCAAAACCAATCGATATCATTGATCTAAAAGGATCTTCTAAGTTTATGAATCTAGTAAAAAAAGAGGGAAAATGACTCTATGGCTCAATACAAAGACCGCATTGAAGCTGAATGCGAAGCCATAGAAAAAACTCTTTCTCTTCTACCCAACAAACCTGTTTACCACCATTAGAGCCTGATGTTCTATTTTCGCTGATTCATATTCTATAATGAACCTGTAAATAATCTTAAACAGGTATTCCAATTAAAATCAGTTGTATCGTCAGCGGGTGATTCTTGGCATCAGGAATTATTAAATAAGGCGAAAAATAGAAACATAATCTCGGACAAATTATCGGAACAAGTTAAAGAATATCTTGGTTTCCGTCATTTTTTCACGCATTCTTATGCTCTAGACGTAAATCCCTAAAAAATTAAACCATGGATTGAAAAAATATATAATGAATCATAGTCTCAAAAACTATATTGTTTGGAAGAACCTTGAACCTACAATTTGCTGTCTCCCCGGACTGGACAGTATTGATAACATTTTTTCAATTCAAATGAAGCCTATATTTTATTATCCTCTCTGTACGGTTTTTCTCTCTTAATTAAAATAATTTTTCGAAAGTTTATTGAATGCATAATGAAAAGTTAATAAAAGAATTTTCTAGCCCCAGAGTTTGATTGAAGCATATTGAATCCATGTGCTGCCAGGCAGAGGGTTACCCCGGAGTAAGGTTGGAAGACCAGAAGAATTTAGTTCTTAAGTAGTATTGCACTATATATACATTTATGATAACTTATTGCTATGAAA
>PWYO01000020.1 GCA_003567835.1 Actinomycetota bacterium
CATTATATTCCTCAAGAGACTTAAAATTATAGTCGGATAAAACCTTAAACCTGTTATCCATCTCTTCTGTGGCCCAAGAAAGGGCTGCAGCCGCTTTTTTAGGATCAATGACCACCGGAGCCAGTAAGTGGGGAATGCCGTTATAGATATTCAGTTCTACCATCTTGGGGTCAATCATGATGAATTTGAGCTGGCTTGGTTTGGCTTTCATCAGCAATGAAATAATGATGCTGTTTATGCATGAGCTCTTGCCCGAATTTGTTGCACCTCCGATTAGGACATGGGGCATAGCTGCAATATTCATAGAGATGATATCCCCGGAGAGATTTTTGCCCAAGGGAACTTCCAGCAATGCCGAAGCATCCTCAATATTTTCCATAGAAAAAATATCTCCCAGGGTCACCAAGCTTCTTATTTGATTGGGGACCTCAATACCGATGGCAGATTTGCCTGGTATAGGGGTTAAAAACCGGATATCCGGCGATCCCATGGCTACGCAAAAGTCGTCTTCGAGGCTTAAAAGCCTTTGCACCTTTACCCCTGGGGCCAAGTTAAGCTCGTAAAGGGTAACCGACGGGCCCCGTACCACTCTGGTAACTTTAGCAGCCAGGTTAAAATCCTTGAAAACCTGGTTTAAGGTGGCGGCCCTTTCCTTAATATTCTGTTTATACAGGCGGGGATGTATATTTTTTGATTTCTTTAGCAGGCTTGCTGGAGGAAACCGATAGTCTTCATCTTCCTCTTTGCTTTCAACCAGGGGTATTTCAAGCTGGCCATCTTTGGTGACCGTAATGGTTTCGATTTCTTCCTGTTTGCCTTCTTTTTGGGAATAATC
The DNA here is from genome assembly GCA_003567835.1 of Actinomycetota bacterium. Taxonomy (GTDB): domain Bacteria; phylum Actinomycetota; class Humimicrobiia; order Humimicrobiales; family Humimicrobiaceae; genus Halolacustris; species Halolacustris primus. Next base: position 836 of record PWYO01000020.1, read on the forward strand.
AACAACTTCGGGGACTTTGGGTGCTTGTACAGGTTCAGGCGCAGCCTTTGTTTCTTGTTGGACAGGTTTTTTGGTTTCCGAAGCATCCTTTATTTTTAAGCCTCTTTCAGTTTTAATGAGCCTGATGAGTTTCTTAACCAGGTCAATGAGTGAAATCTTGGTGATAATCAGGATAGAAATTAGAAGCAAAAACACCAAAATAATCAAAGATCCGGGGCCCCCAACCAGTCTGGCTAAGCCAAAAAAGATGGAAGCACCCACCACACCTCCCCTGGCGCTTACCAAAGCCCTGTCAAAAATGCTTTCTAAATCCCCAGTACTGCTGAGTATCCCCAAAATTGACAAGAAAAAAAGTAAAAATCCCCATCCGAAACGGGAGGGCAGGTATTTGATTTTTTTAATGAAAAAGCTAATACCCCAGAAAAGGAGAAGAAAGGGGAAGATGTATTTTCCCACACCAAGAATAAAGGAAAGAAAATTGTTGATATGAACAGTAATGACCCCGTTTGAACCAAAACCCATAAGGCCTATAAAAAAAATTGCGGCCAGCATAACCAGGATGATCCCGTAAACTTCGGTTCTTCTCTTAACATATTTTTTGGTTGTTTTATTTTGTTTTTTGTTTCTAGGCGCTTTCTTTGGTTTCTTTTTTTTGTTTGCCATGGCTATACGCTGATTACCTTGGTTGATACGATGGGCCTGATCCTTACTTTCTTAAATATGTGTTTTTCCAGATTTTCATTAATATATTGTTCCACCGTGGCGGCATTGGTAATATCTTGGTCAAAAGCTCTTTGGGCTGAACTTATAATGATATTCCTGCAATCTTTGACCACCTTTTTAAAATCATCGATATAGATCACACCTTTTAATACAAAGTCTGGATCTTTAACAATTTTTTTGCCAGCTTCATCAATGGCCAGAACGGCTACAATGATGCCATCTCTGGAAAGATGTCTTCTGTCCTTTAGAACCATATCTTCAACATTGCCGGTCCCAATACCGTCAATGTATATGGTTTTTAGATTGAGCAAGCCTGAAACCCGGCATAGATTGGTATTCATTTTTAGAATCGATCCATTTTGCGCAATCATAATGTTCTTTTTGTCCAATCCCATTTCTTCTGCAATCACTGCACTTTGTGTCTTGTGCTTGTTCTCTCCGTGTATGGGAATAAAATACTTAGGCTTTAGCAGCCCGATCATCATCTTAATCTCTTCCTGGGCTGCATGGCCGGAGACATGGACCCCTGCGATCGATTCATAAAAAACATCAGCTCCCTGGTTGATGAGCATGTTGATGGTGTTGGAAATCGCTTTTTCATTACCGGGGATTGGAGAAGCAGAGATAATGACCACATCCCCTTTCATAATCTGAACCCGATTATGTTCGCCTAGAGCCATCTTGTTTAATGCAGAAAGCGGCTCACCCTGGCTTCCGGTAGACAGGATGACCACTTTTTTAACCGGCATCTCATCAATTTTGGTAATGGGTATGATGGTATCTTCGGGTACTTTCAAATAGCCCAATTCCGAAGAGATCCGAATGGTTTTAAGCATAGACCTTCCTGAGATGGCCACCTTCCTGCCCATTTGATGGGCCACATCCATAATTTGCTGGATGCGATGTATGTGGGAAGCAAAAGTGGCCACGATAATTCTTTTGTCTGCTCTAATAAACTTCTCTTTTAAGGTTTTTCCTACATCTCTTTCCGGCAGGGTATAACCGGTTTCTTCAGCATTTGTGCTGTCACAAAACAAAGCCAGCACACCTTCATCACCCGCCCTTGCTATTTTGGAAAAATCGGTTACCTTTCCATCAATCGGACTCTGATCAATCTTAAAATCGCCGCTGTGCACCACATTACCAATATCTGTTTTAAAAATCAGCCCAATACCGTCGGGGATACTGTGGTTCACCCTGAAAAAATCAATAAAAAAAGGACCGATCTCTATGCCTTTGCGGGGGTTTATTTCTATAAAATTGAGATTTTTTTGCGAAGCATTGCTTAATTTGATTTTAATAAGCCCAAGCGTCAGCTTTGTGGCATAAATGGGGGCTTTGACTTCTTTAATCAAAAAGGGAAGACCGCCTATATGGTCTTCATGGCCGTGGGTAATAATAATTGCCTTAACCTTATGCTTGTTTTTGAGCACATAGGTAAAATCTGGTATGACAAAATCAATGCCCAGCATTTCATCGTCTGGAAACATGATTCCGCAATCTACTACGATCATCTGATTGTCTTTTTCGAAAATGGTTAGGTTTTTACCAACCTCATTCAACCCCCCCAAGGGGATCACTTTCAAACTACTTTTTTTTGGCATGATAACCTATATAATCAACTCCTTATTGTATTAAGTGATATTTTTTTAAAGTATTTTTAAATTTTGCGAGGGTATCCTTTTCCATTTCGCAAAGGGGCAGTCTGACCTCGCCTACTTTGATATCCATTAAATTTAATGCTGTTTTAATGGGTATGGGATTTGTGGTGATAAATATGGCCTCAAAAAGGTCCATAAGGGTACCATGGATATCCGCAGCTTCCTGGCTGCGGCCTTCTTTGAAACAACGGATCATTTCTTGAATCTGTTTGCCAGCTATATGAGAGGCTACACTGATTACACCATAGCCGCCAATAGACAGGATAGGCAGTGTGTCCCCATCATTTCCGCTGTATACCAAAAAATCTTCCGGGGTATTCCGAACGATCAAAGAGATCTGACCAAATTGACTGCTGGCTTCTTTTACGCCTACAATATTATCGATTTCAGCCAACTGTATGCAGGTTTTTGCATCCAGGTTGCAGGAAGTCCTGGAAGGAACATTGTATAGGATCACCGGAATTTTTACAGCCCCGGCAATTGTCTCAAAATGCTTGTATAATCCTGTTTGGGAGGGTTTGTTATAGTAAGGCACCACCAATAGCAATGCATCTACCCCCATCTTTTCCGCTTCCTGGGAAAGCACAACAGCATGTCCGGTGTCATTGGTCCCGGTACCGGCTATGATTTTTGCACGATTGCCAAAATTCTTTACTGCATAACGGAAAAGGCTTAATTTTTCCTGGTCTGTCAAGGTGGGCGATTCACCGGTAGTCCCGGAAAGCAAGATGCCCTCAGAGCCATTGCTGATCAAATAATCCATCAATGTATGGGCTGCATCCAAGTCAACCTGCAGCTCCTTATTAAAAGGAGTAACCATAGCTGTGATAAGCTCACCAAGTGCAAACATAAAAACTCCTAACCTTCAATTTCTATCAATTTATCCAAGCCATAGGTGTAATGACCCAATTTTTTCAGGCCTCTTATGGCCAGTACAACCCCAGGGTAAAAGGATGTCCGGTCAATGCTGTCATGGGAAAGGGTAAGGGTTTGCCCTTTTGTCCCAAACAATACTTTTTGATGGGCCAGAAGCCCCGGAAGTCTAATGCTGTGAACATGCACACCGTTTAAAAAAGAGCCTCTGCTGCCCTCAGCGCTCTCCGATTCAAACCCCTTTAGCCTGGCCTGACCAAATTTTTTCGATTTTTCTATTTGTTCAGCGGTGAGCATGGCGGTGCCTGAAGGGGCATCCTTTTTTTGGTCATGATGCATTTCGATTATTTCACAGCCATCAAAATATGGGGCAATCAGTGAGGCAACCTTAATCATCATCATGGCCCCGATGGAAAAATTTGGTACGATAAACACTTTGCTTTGGGCACTTTCTGCTTTGATCCTAATTTGTTCTAAATCATTCTGGTCAATGCCGGTGGTGCCCACTATAATATGGATGCTGTTTTCAATAGCCCAGTGGATGGTCTTTACTGCAATGTCTGCAATGCTAAAATCTATAATCACTTCCGGACTTTGCTTGCACACTGCATCATACTGGTCATAGACAAGTGTTTTGGTTTTTTCCGAACCCAGCAGGGACCCTATATCCTGACCCACTCCCTTTATATCAAATCCGGCAACAATCTCCATGTCCTGCTCTTTTAGCAATTCTCTGCCAATGGCTTGGCCCATCTTGCCGCATATACCAAAAATTGCTACTTTCATAAAACCTCCTGCCCTTAAATGTCCCCAAGGACCACTATGCTCATACGGTCCGGGTTATAGTACCTGTCTTGTATGTTTAGCATAGAATCGCAGCCAACATAGTCTATTTTCTTTAATATCTCATTAATAGTCAAAACTTTTTTGTCCATAAGCAATGCCTTGCCCAGGCGAAACATCCGGGAACTGATATCCTCCACACTCAAAACGATGCTGCCCTTAATATTTTCCTTAGCCCTTTCAATCTCATCAGCGCCAATGTTATTTTTTTTGATTTTGGACAGCTCTTCATTGATTAAATCGATGATGTAAAAGGTATTTTTTGGGGAAACTGCTGCATATGTCAACGCTGCTCCGGTATCAGCATACTGGGCATTTGTAGAAAAAATGGAATAGCTTAGCCCTTCTTCCTCCCGGATCCTTTGAAAAAGTCTGCTGCTCATAGACCCCCCGAAAAGGCTGGTAAATACTGCAAGGGGGTAGCGGTCACTGCTGTCTCTGCTGCAGCCAAGGCCTCCATAACATATATGCACAGCTTTGGTTTTATTCTTGTATATATTTTTAAATTTCTTTTGAACGGGCAGCTGTTTTTGGATATGGTTCTTTTGACCTTCGGATTTTAGTTGCATCCGGTTAACATTTCTTTTGATGCTTTCTACAAGATCATGATGCTTGATATTGCCTGCTGCAGAGACAACCATGTTGCAAAAACTAAAATGATTGTGAAAGTATTGCCATATGGCTTCCTTATGGCATTGTTGCAAAGACTTCCGATTGCCCAATACGGGCAAGCTCAAAGGATGGCGATCAAACAAGTCCCTATAAAAATAATTAAAAATATTTTCCGAAGGGCTGTCTTCTACCATTTTGATTTCTTCAAAAATAATATTTTTTTCAGTTTGAATATTTGATTTTAAAAAAGAAGGATTAAAAACAATGTCAAAAAGAAGCTCCAAGCATTGGTCAAGATGGGTGTCTATAAAATCAGCATAAAAGCAGCTGTTTTCTTTATCCGTAAAAGCATTATATTCTGCACCAATAGAGTCAAATGCAATGGCAATATCCTTATAACTTCTCTTCTTGGTGCCTTTAAATAATACATGTTCGATTAAATGGGTTATGCCGCTGTTTTTCCTGGGTTCATTTCTGGACCCTGCGCCAACCCAGAAACCCAGGGAAATGGATCTAAAATGAGGGATGTGCTCACTGATTATTTTCAGCCCGTTTTCTAATTCTGTTATCTGATAATTGTCAAATTCCAAACCGCCTGTTTATCCTTCTAAAAACCAATTAGTTAAATGTCTGCTCGTTCTAATCCAATTTTTTTGGTTTTTTGGTCTATGTTGGAAACCCTGACCAGAATCTTGTCTCCCATTTTTAAATAATCTTCAACATTTTTAATCCTTTTGTCGGCGATCTTGGATATATGCAGCAGCCCATCAATGCTGGGGATAATATTGATAAAAGCACCGTAATTGGTAATGCCTACCACTGTGCCCATAAACTCTTCTCCTTCTTTTATATCTTCCACGCCTTTGAGCATGGCTTTGATCATGGCCATAGCATTGTCAATACGTTCCTTGTCATAGGCTACAATGGAAACCATGCCCTGCCCGTCAGCATCGGTAATCTCAATCTCTTCAAGGTCAAATTCTTCTTTTACTTTTTTAATATTTTTTCCGCCAGGTCCGATAACCTCTCCGATCTTGTCCTTGGGAATCTTAAAGGAGACGATTTTTGGGGCGGTCTCAGACAATGATTCTCTGGGTTTAGGGATGGTGGCAAGCATAGAATCGAGTATATAGAGTCTGCCCTTTTTAGCATGTTTTAAGGCTTGCCTTAAAATATGCATGTCAATGCCCTTGATTTTTATATCCATCTGCAGGGCAGTAATGCCATTCTTGGTGCCCGCTACCTTAAAATCCATATCTCCATAGAAATCTTCAATGCCCTGTATGTCCGACAGGACTACAAAATCATCGTTTTCCCTCTTTATGAGGCCCATGGCTATTCCGGAAACCGGGTTTTTAATAGGCACCCCGGCATCCATTAAGGCCAACGTGCAGCCGCAAACACTGGCCATAGAACTGGATCCATTGGATTCCAGGATCTCTGAAACCAGCCTTAAAGAGTAGGGAAACTGCTCTTCATCGGGAATCATCGGTTTTAAAGCTCTTTCACCAAGCGCACCATGCCCAATTTCTCTTCTCTTAGGCCCTCTTAAAGGCCACACTTCTCCTGTGCTGAAAGGGGGAAAGTTATAATGATGCATATACCTTTTAAACTCTTCGACACCCAAGCTGTCAATCCTCTGGGCTTCCCTGATGGATCCCAGCGCAAGGATGGTCAGCGCCTGGGTTTTTCCTCTAATAAAAAGACCTGAGCCATGTGTTTCAGGAAATAATCCTACCTCGCAATGTATCCTTCTGATATCTTCGGGTTTCCTGCCGTCAGGCCTTATCTTTTTATCGGCGATGGTCTCTCTGACCAGCTCTTTTTCCAGCTCTTTTAAACTGACTTTTATATATTCTTCCTGTTCCGGGTACTCTTCTTTCAATTGTGTAATGATATCATTATTAATGGGTTTTAGCTCATCCTGGAGAAAGCCTTTTTTGGTCTGGTCTAAAAGGGTCTCCCGCTCTTCTTTTTCTGCATAGTCAACCACTTTCTCCAACAAAGCCTTCATACGGTCATAACCCAGCGTTCGTACTTTGTCATGCATTTCCTGGCTAACTTCAAATTTTTCTATCTCTTTTTTGGGTTTCCCGACCTTTTTTCCGAAATCTTTCTGCATCTGGATAATCTTTTTGATCTCTTCATGGGCGCGCTCAATGGCTTCCAGGACCACTTCTTCTTCAGCTTCATCGGCATTCGCTTCTACCATGATAATAGAACTCTCTGTACCTGCGATTAGAATGTCAATTTTGCTCTCTTCAAGTTCATTGTAAGTGGGATTTATGATCCATTCATCACCTACTTTACCAATCCTTACCGCGCCTATGGGTTCAGGAAAAGGTATGTCTGAGATGACCAGGGCCATGGATGCTCCGTTGATAACCAAAACATCATATGGATTGATTTGATCCACAGACAAAACCGTGGCAATAATCTGGATTTCATTTCTAATACTGTTGTCAAAAATAGGTCGAAGGGGCCGGTCTGTCAAGCGGCAAATCAGGGTTGCTTTTTCAGATGACTTGCCTTCTCTCTTAAAAAAACCTCCAGGGATCTTGCCCGCTGCATACATTCTCTCTTCTACATCCACAAAAAGTGGAAAGAAATCCATGTCCGTCCTTGGTTTTTCACCCATGACTGCGGTAACCAGAACCCCGTTTCCTCCACATTTTACCAAAACTGCACCATTGGCTTGATTGGCGATTTTTCCAGTTGAAAAAACCATATGGCTGCCACCGATGCTTATGTCACAATTTTCCTCTTTTATAAAATTATTTTTCAAAATACGTATTCACTCCTTAGACTATTCGGCTATTTTCTCAAGCCCAGTTTTTTTATTAATTCCTTATATCGATCCAGTTCATTGTTCTGGAGATGTTTTAGCAATCTTTTTCTTTTCCCCACCATCATAACCAGTCCCCTTCTGGAATGGTGGTCTTTCTTGTTTTTCTTAAGGTGTTCATTAAGCTTATTTATTTTTTCAGTCAGTAATGCAACCTGCACTTCTGATGACCCTGTATCATTTTCCTGGACCTTGTACTTATCTATAATCTTCTGCTTGTCTTCCTTCTCTAAACCCAACTTTTTCTTCTCCTTCTATATTTATATCGCACAATAATTTATCATAACTTATCTATTATTACAATGAAAATCAAATATGCCCTGGTTTATATGAAAAAACGCCTGGCTGCTTCCAGATCCTTTTGCATCTGTTCTACCAGCGCAGCACTGCTCTTAAAACGTATTTCATCCCTTAGCTTCTTAAAAAAACATACTGTTATTTTAGCATCATATATATTTTTATTAAAATCTATAATAAAGACCTCAATCCATTTTTTCCGGTCTCCAAAGGTTGGGTTATCCCCAATATTGACCAGGCAGGGAAAAAACCGGCATTGCTGGCCAATTTTGACTTGGCCCAGGTATACCCCGTCCTGCGGGGTCATATACTTGCCGGACACATCAATATTGGCAGTGGGAAAACCAAGTTTTCTGCCTCTTTGCCGGCCTTTTTTCACCATGCCGGATATGCATGGTTTCCGGCCCAGAAGCATGCTTGCTTTTTCAATATTGCCTTGTTTGTAGTATTTTCTGATACTGGTACTGGATATAATGGTATTGTTTTGTTTGTAAAGCGGTATGATATTGACTCGAACATTGGTATCTTTAAAAAAATATTTTAGATAGCTGCCGTCTCCCCTGCCTTTCCAGCCAAACCGAAAACCTTCCCCCACAAAAATTTCCTTTAAGTGAAATTTTTCCAACAATATTTTTTTACAAAAATCTGCTCGATCCATTTTGGCAAAATTCCTGTCAAAGCGCTGGGTGACGATATAATCGGGGCCCAGATGCGCAATAAGATTTAATTTTTGTTCAAAAGAAGTAATCAGTTTTTTTTGAATGGTCCCTTTTATGACATTTAAAGGAGGCTGATCAAATGTAAACACCAGACTCAAACCCCCTGTGCTTTTTGCCCTGTTGACACAAAGGCCAATTATTTTTTGGTGGCCCTTATGGATTCCGTCAAAAAAACCGATGACCACAACCACATTTTTATTTGAAAAATATCCAGGTTTAACCTGGTTTAGGGTTTGTATTTCAGACACAATGATATCTCCTGTCACTTACCATAAAAACCATATCATCCCCCGGATCAATCCATAATAACCATAGGTTTGCTTATCCCGGCCCCGGTTTTCTGCTCGATTTTATGAATCGCCAGCAGTTTTTGATCCTGGCCTCTTACATATATCATAGCACCGGGTTCCGGTGTATGCATACACGACTTTTCTGCATCGATCATTTCCATTGAAACCCAATGCCCGTTTAGAATTCTTTTTTCATATTGCTCATATACCATGATTGTGCCTGCTTCCGGCAATGCCTCCTCCAAGCCAATGACCGACTCTTTGGCAGTGCGGTCAATATCCGCAGAGCAGACCGCATTTGCCAGGCTGTGGTTTCCAATACGGGTCCTGGTAAGCATTTTTACCGCTGCTCCGCAACCGAGTCTTTGCCCTAAGATGTGGGCAACCCAGCGGATATAAGTTCCTGAACTGCATACCAGGCTTAAGCTTATCATGGAAGCGGTGTATTGGAGCAGTTCTATATCATAAATTGTAATTTTTCTTTTTTTCACTGGAACTGTTTTGCCTTCCCTTGCATAGGCATAAAGAGGCCTCCCTTTGTATTTGATAGCTGAGTACATCGGCGGAGTCTGGTATTGGGTTCCTTTCAATAAGGCTATATTCTTTTCGATCTCTGACAATGCACAGGAAGGATTTTCTTTTTGGGCAATCATCCTGCCGCTTACATCCCAGGTATCGGTCACCATGCCCAACTTGATTTGCACCACATATTCTTTGTCCTGGGATAAGAAATAAGGGGAGAGCTTGGTAGCCTTATTGAGCATGATAATCAGCAGCCCGTCAGCCAGCGGGTCCAGGGTGCCGGCATGACCAATTTTATTTAAAAAAAAACTGTTTTCATCTTCCTGATCACGTCATAGGAGGTCATAGCGCGGTTTTTATTAACCAAGAGGATTCCATCTAGGCTGCGTATATCCGTTTTACTCATTGTTTTGTTTCCCTATGAGGTTTATAAGAGCATCTGCGATTTTTTTTATGCTTCCAGTGCACGAATATGCTGCAGCCATACGATGGCCGCCTCCCCCAAAGTGCATGGCCAATTGGGCCACATTGACCCTTTTGTCAGAGGTCCGCAAACTAACCTTGCACCTCTGGGGCGCTATTTGTTTGATAAGAGCGGCAATTTTTACCCCTTTTCCGCTTCTTAAAATTTCGATGATGCCGTCCTGCGCAGAAAAAGGAAGATCCAATTTCTCAAAATCCTCCTGGAGCACATATGAATAAATAAAATTTTTGCTCTGCACATAATGGATTCTTTTAAATACCCATTCCAAAAGCTTAAACCTGTTTAAGGGATCATTTTCATATATATGGGCATACACTTCAGAAGGGACAATGCCGAATTCAAGTAAGCGGCTTATAATCCGATGCACCTCAGAGGTTGTATTCTCATACTGGAACCTTCCCGTATCTGTAAGAATACCCGTATAAATACTGGTACCTATCTGTTTGTTGAGGCAATCAGCAAAACTGTGATTGATGATATCGTATATAATCTGCGCGGTTGCTGCTTTGCCGGAATCCACCAGATTAATATCTCCGTAATTGGAATTGTGGATATGGTGGTCAATATTGATAAGAATTTCCGAATCTTCTGCCAGGCTATGAAAATGTACGCCCATTCTGTTCTGGTCTGCGCAGTCAAGACAAAAAGTCACCGGTTTTGCAATGCCCTTAAAGCTGTTAAAATCCTGTCTGATCTGATCAATGCCGGGCAGATACCGGTACTGATAGGGTAACTGGTCTGCGCAAAACATATAGCTTTTTTTCCCCAGGGCTTTTAAGAGATTATGCAGTGCAGTCTGGGAGCCCAATGAATCACCATCAGGAAATACATGGGTGATAATCAAAAAGTGGTTCTTGGTTTCAATGATTTGGGAGACTCTTTCAATATCCTTTATATTCAAAATGCTTTTTACCCGTTGTCATTTTTTTTGAGTTTATCCAAAAGTCTGCTAATGCGCATCCCCTTGTCTATGGACTCATCATATTTAAAACGTAACACGGGTACATTCCGAAGCTCCACCCGTTCATTGAGTTTGCGTTTTATAAATCCGCTGCTTTTTTTGAGGCCTTCCATGCTTTTTTCAATGCCTGCTTGGCCGTTTAACACACTGAAATAAACATCCAGGTATTTGTGGTCCTGTGATAACTTGGTATCGGTTATGGTCGTAAAACCCACCCTGGGATCTTTGACCAATTCATTGATGATAAAACTAATTTCTCTTTTAATATCAATTTCTAATTTTTTTGTACGGTCCATAGTCATTCATTATAAGACTTCTTTTTCCTCAAAAACCTCTATAATATCGCCCTGATTGATATCCTGAAAATTTTCAATGCGAATTCCGCATTCATAGCCTGCGGCTACTTTTTTAACATCTTCTTTATATCTATGTATGCTTGCGATTCTGCTTTCATATATAATTTTTCCGTCCCGGATCACTCTGGCCGGATTGCCTCTTTCCGCTTCCCCTTCCAGGATGTAGCATCCGGCAATTGAGCCGATTTTGGGTATTTTAAATAACTCTCTTACCTCAACCTTGCCTTTTTCAACCTTTTCAATCTTCGGTTCGAGCAATCCCTTGAAAGCAAGTTTGACATCATCTACAAGCTTATAAATAATATTGTAGGTTCTGATTTCCACACCTTCGTTTTTGGCCAGCTGTTTTGAACTATTGGGCGCGACAACCCCGAAACCGACCACAATAGACTGGGAGGCTGCGGCCAAAATAATGTCACTTTCAGAGATTGTGCCCACCCCTTTATGGACAATATTGATAAAAACGTCTTCCTTCTCTACTTGTTTCAGGGACTTGGCCACTGCATCAAGCGAGCCGTTCGAATCTGCCTTTAACACCAGACTCAATACCTTGGCATCTTCCTGGTCAGACATTTTTGACAGATCTTCCAGGGTAATATTCTTTCGGGAATCTGCCATTTGTGACATTTTTCGATCATATTCTTTTCTATTGACAATATCTTTGGCCACTTTGTCGTTTTTGACCACAAAGAGCTTGTCCCCCGCCTGAGGCACATCCGAAAAACCGAGTATTTCCACAGGCTGGGAAAGTATGGCTTTCTTAATCCTGTCTCCCTTTTCATCCATAATGGATCGAATCCTGCCCATGGAATTGCCAGTAACAAAACTGTCTCCCACATTCAAGGTACCTCTTTTGACCACCACTGTGGCCATAGGGCCCATCCTTTTGTCCAATTTGGATTCTATAATAATCGCGCTGCCTTCTACAGAAGGATTTCCTTTAATCTCATGCATATCCGCAACCAGCAAAATCATTTCCAGCAAATCGTCAATATTGGTCTTTTTTTCTGCTGATATTTCTACACAGATGGTGTCCCCGCCCCATTCTTCAGGTACAAGCTCATGCTCGGTAAGGCCTTTTTTTACCTTATTGGGATCCGCACTGGGCAAATCAATTTTATTGATGGCAACAATCATGGGCACATTGGCTGCTTTGGCATGATTGATGGCTTCGACAGTTTGGGGCATGATTCCGTCATTTGCGGCAACCACGATAATGGCAATGTCGGTAACCTTTGCTCCCCTGGCCCGCATGGTGGTAAATGCTTCATGTCCGGGTGTATCGATAAAGGTAATTTTACGTTTCTTATGTTTAATCTGGTAAGCGCCGATGTCCTGGGTAATGCCGCCTGCTTCACTTGAAGCAACCTTGGTATTGCGAATGACATCAAGCAAAGTAGTTTTTCCATGGTCCACATGCCCCATTACCGTTACAATAGGCGGCCTTTCTTTGAGGTCTTTTTCGGCATCAACATACATGTCTTCCAATTTTTCTTCAGAACCGATAATGGAATATTTAAATTGAAATTCATTGGAAAGCACTTCCACCAAATCTTTATCCAGGGGTTGATTGATATTGACCATTTCACCCATATTGAAAAGTACCTGTATCAATTGGCTGGAAGGTACACTGATCCTTTCTGAGATCTGTTTGACGGTAACCCCATCAGGCAATTCAAGGATTTTCTTGATATCCGGCTTTTTCTTCTTGGCTGCAGCGTCTTTCTTGGCTTTCTTCTGGGTGGCAGTTTTTTCTGCCTTTTTACTCTTCGGGGCAGTTTTTATCCTTCTTCTCCCTGTTTTTTCTTCCTTGTCCAGCTCTTTGTCCAAAACACTTTGGATATTTCTTCTCTTTTCTTCTTCCCACTTCTCTTTTACTTTTTTCCCTTCAGTTTTGGCAGATAGCACCTTTATGACTTTCTTTTCCTGGGCAGGCGTAAGAGAAGACATATGGCTTTTAACCTCTATGCCCATATCATGCAGCTTTTTCAATAATTGTTTGGAACTTAATTTATATTTCTTCGCTAATTCATATACTCTAATTTTTGATCCCTTCCCTTAAGAATTTATTCTGAGGCTTCTGTTTCTTCCTGTTTGGATTCAAGCCTCTGTCTTCTGGCTTCCTCAAGCTCATCTTCAAACTGCTGCTGGCTTTTAATATCGATTTTCCAGCCAGTAAGTTTTGCACCCAGACGGGCATTTTGGCCCTCTCTTCCAATAGCCAGGGAAAGCTGGTCATTGGGCACAACCACCAGCGCAAATTTCCTTTCTTCATCGGTTAAAACTTTAAACACTCTTGCCGGAGATAATGCATTTTTAATAAATTCTACAATATCTTCGCTGTAATTCACGATATCAATTTTTTCTCCACCAAGCTCGTCAACAACCATCCTCACCCTGGATCCCTTAGGACCAACACAAGCCCCAACCGGATCCACATTATCGTCCTTGGACCTTACCGCTATTTTGGTCCTGTAGCCCGGCTCACGGGCGATGTTGATAATCTCTACCAAATCTTCAGAAATTTCAGGTACCTCAAGTTCAAAAAGCCTTCTGATTAGACCGGTATGGGTTCTGGATACAATGACCTGGGGCCCCTTGGTTGTTTTTCGCACTTCAGAAATATAGGCTTTGATTCGTTCACCATGCCGGTATCTCTCATTGGGCACCTGCTCATACTGCGGCAGAAGAGCTTCCACCTTTCCCAGATCGACCAGGGTAAAACGTGCATCGCTCTGCTGGATGATGCCTGTTACCAAGTCCCCTACCCTGTCTTTGAACTCATCATACATAATTTCTCTTTCCGCTTCCTTGATTTTCTGCTTGATTACCTGCATAGCGGTCTGTGCAGCAATCCTTCCGAAGTTATTCGGGGTCACTTCTACCTCATCGGTTTCATGGGTATCTTTTTCTTCCTCTTCCAGTACCTTAAATACTTTAATTTCTCCGCTTTCTGTATTGATATCCACTCTGCTGTCATAATCAATCTTGTAATTTTTTTTATAAGCAGAATTGAGCGCACCCTTCAATGCTTCTATAAGGGTGTCAATTTTGATCCCTTTTTCTTTTTCCAGCTCCTTTAAGGCTGCTACAAGTTCTTTATTCAATGTATATCACCTTTTTTATAAAAATTTGGTTTAACAACAAAAATAGTGGGACTGGCCCACTATCATACAAAAAATCTCCCTCAAATTTGAAAATTAGTATAACATAATTCAAATGATTCAACAAGACCAAAACATATTCAAGCAGCCCGCCAAAAAGACAGCATAACCCCCTTGCTCTTTTGCGGGTATGGATACCCGCCGGCAGCAGGCTGCTGGGAGACTGGAAACCCATTATTTTGATTCAAACAGTGCCCAGTACATCCGTGATATGGCCCAATCCATCAATGAAGAACAAGAATTTTTCCAAAGGAAGGGCCTTTTGGCTCCAAGCGTATATAGGGGGGCTTAATGGAAGGGTTCCCAAACCGTTGCCATGCCCGGCTGTTCTTCTTGGGTCCACCATTTGGCTCTGTACCATTGGCCATTATGATACACTTCATCGCCACCGTGGTACACATTAAACGCCCTCCATGCATCGGTAATCTCCTGCCAGGGGCTTTCGGTGAGGCCGGGCTGCGCGCCTTTTGTCCAGTTTCTGGCCTTAAAAACACTTCCTTCATAGA
>PWYO01000239.1 GCA_003567835.1 Actinomycetota bacterium
CTTTTTCAGCTGCTCATTGTTTTTCTCAAACTGCAATATTTTCATATAGTAATCCAATGCTTTGGCATAGATGGCCAGAATCTGCTCCAGGAATGTGCGGTCCCCTTTCCTGCCCCCGATCCGGTTTGTTGAAAGCAGCTGGGTAATAAACATTTCCCCTTTGGGCGTGGTGGTATGCACCGCTGCAAACGACTGGCTTTCCTCGGGAAGCATCAAGAACTGCAGCCCGTCCTGCTCTTGCTGGATATTGGCCAGAAACAAGTGCCCTTGTTGTTTTAACTGCGAGAGCAATTCATAGTTTACCTGGGGGCCCAGCAGGGGATTGCTGGACTTCTTGGCTGCCTGGCTGCCCCTTTCTTTGCATATGACCAGCTCCCTTTTGGCCTCTTTGGACTTCAATACTTCCACAATCAACAGGTTAAGGCCCGAAAAATAGGCAGCAAGGTGGTCAAAAAGAACATCCGTTGCGCTGCATATATCATCGCTTTCCAGAATTTTTGCATTTAAGTTATGGCGAAAATCTTTTACAGACAGCATCTTTTTCCCTTATCCGCTCCATGATCTCATTGTATGTATCGGCAATTAAAGGCTGTTTGGCAACAATAATTAATAAATTATTTAATTATTTTTTTCAATTACCCGATATTTATTATGAAAGATAATGTTTTAATAGAAGTAAAGGAGGAAAGGTGTCCCTAAACATACTGGTGGTGGATGATTCCGCAGTCATGCGCAAAATCATCAAGAAAGCCTTAACCGACAGCAAATATTCTGATGCCACTATTTCTGAAGCCGGAGACGGACAAGAAGGGCTGGAAGAATTTGACCCCAAACAGACCGACCTTATTCTTGCTGACTGGAATATGCCCAATCTAAACGGGCTGGAATTTATCAAAAAGGTAAGAGAGATCAAGGCATCCAAAAAAGTGGTGATCATCATGGTGACCACCGAAGGCAGCGCAGGCAAAATGGAAGAGGCCATGGACAATGGCGTAGACAATTATATTACCAAACCATTTACATCCATCCAGCTGGAACAAAAAATTGACAGATACTTTTCTTCATAAATATGAGCCGGGGAGGCTTGCATGGATCAAGAATTTATTGCCTATATCCACAAAGTGGTTAAGGAAATCTTTTCCACCATGGTATTTCTGGAACCCGTCCAGGGAAAACCCGTAAACCGCACCAAAGACAGCAACAATATCCCGCCGGGCAAAAAAGACATCAGCGGAATTATCGGTCTGGGGGGAACAATAACCGCCTCTATTATCGTCCACTTTGAAAAGGAAAGCGCTCTTAAGGTAACCTCCAGCATGCTGGGCACCCCTTATGCGCAAATCGATGGAGACGTAAAAGACGCAGTAGGGGAAATCAGCAATATGATCGCAGGGGGGGTAAAAGTAGAACTGGCCAAGACCGGCATCGACCTGGACCAGTCCCTGCCCATTGTGGTCAGCGGCAGCGATTTTGATACCAATTGTCTTAATGGGGACAACTCTGTGCTGGTGCCCTTCACCATAGAAGGCAGCAGCCTGTTTGTGGAGTTTAGCTTCAAACGTTAACCATGCAAGGATAGGGGACCATTGATTAAAGTACTGATCGCAGATGATTCTGCTTTTATGCGCAAAGCCATATCGAAAATTGTTGAAAAAGACAGTCAGATTAAGGTGGTAGGCCTGGCCAGGAACGGCGAAGAAGCGGTTCAAAAGGTCAAAAGCCTCAGGCCTGATGTGCTGACCCTGGATATTGAAATGCCGGTATTAAACGGTTTGGATGCTTTAAAGATCATCATGGCTGAAGACCCCCTGCCCGTGCTGATGATCAGCTCCCTTACCAAAGAAGGCTCTGCGGAGACCATCAAAGCCCTGGAGCTGGGGGCTGTGGACTATATTCCCAAAAACCTTTCCTATGTGTCTTTGGACATCCTGAAACTGGAAAATGAGATCAGGGGGAAAATCAAGCATATCGCCCGAAAAAAAAGGCTTGTCCGCTCCCGGGCCAAACAAGAGCATAGACAGGAAAGGCTGACCGCAACCACTTACAAAGGGGGCTATAAAATCATCTCCATAGGCGCATCTACGGGCGGACCCGGAGCCCTGCAGGATCTTATCACCCTTTTGCCGGGCAATCTGCCCTGCAGCGTTTTGATCGCCCAGCACATGCCTGCCGGGTTTACCCGGACTTTTGCTGAAAGGTTGGATTCTTTGAGCCCGCTGACCATCAAAGAAGCGCAGGACCGGGACACCCTGCAAAAAAATACCGTATACATCGCTCCCGGCAGCCAGAATATGTACCTGTCTAAAAAAGGGGCCAAGGTGATTATCAATACCAACAAAAAAGACATGGGGACTTTGTACAAGCCTTCGGTGGATATCCTGATCTCTTCGGTAGCAGACATCTACGGCCGGACCGCAGTGGGGGTTATTCTTACCGGCATGGGCAATGACGGACTTTTGGGTATGCGAAAACTGAAAGAAAAGAAAGGCTATATCATCGCCCAGGATGAAGCCACTTCCATCATTTACGGGATGCCCAAAGCGGTGGTCGATGAAAGACTGGCAGATGTGGTCTCCCCCTTACATGAAATTGCCAACCATATTATAGGAATACTCTAAGATGGATCATATAAAAGATGTTCATACCCTAGACCCGGCCCAGATACTCCAGCTGCTGCAGGAGGCCAAAGAAAAAGACGGGCCAAAAGATTTAAGCCCCGTTCTAAAGCTATTAAACCACAGCCACAAAGGAGTTAAGGAATTGGCCAAGGAGCTCATCCTGCAAAAAGCAGGGCCCGGGGATGTAGAAAAGATTATTCCCTATCTAAACCAGCGGGACCCGGAAGCAAGAAATCTGGCTGTAGAGATCCTTTACTGCCTGGTCGACCAAAATCTTGCTGCGGTGGGCAATCTTTTGGCATGCGGAAAGGAAGATTTGGCCATTTATGCCTGTCAGATATTGGGCTACAGCAAAAAAGAGGCATCGATTGCCTTCCTGAAGAAGGCCTTGGATGCACATAGCCCCAATACCAGGAATGCTGCAGTCATGGCCCTGGAAAAAAACCAGGCAGATTTTGATTTCACCTTTTTAATCGAAGCATTAAAAAAGGAAACCGAACAATGGGTCAAGTTCTCCATTCTGGAGGTGATCGCCAAAAAAGGCCGTTTGGCGCATACCCGGGCATTGTTCGGACCCCTTGAATCTGAGCCTGATTTTATCAAGCTGAGCATACTTGAGATCCTGGCCAAATTGGGCAATCTGAATACAGCGGATAAGCTGCATGTTTATTGCACACAATATGAAGGGGCCCTGTTTTCTGCTTATGCCAAATGCCTGTTGGCCATCATCAGCCGTTTTGACATCCAACAGGTCGCCCAAAGACCCAAGGTGATCGACCAGCTTGCAACCATCATTGAAAAAAACGGCCAGCCCTGGGAGACTTACCAGACCATCCAAATGCTTGCTTCCTTAAAAGAGGAAAAATTTGCCCCCCTGTTTGAAAAAAGGTTAAGCCACCAGCATCCTTTGGTGCGCATTGCTGCCATTGAAGGGCTTTGCAGCCTCCCCCGCAAGGACACAAAAGACATGCTCAATGGTTTTTTAAACGATCCCAGTCCAGAGGTCCGGGACGCGGTTTCGGAAATAATAAACGGTAAGAAGACTTGAATTGGAGCA
>PWYO01000337.1 GCA_003567835.1 Actinomycetota bacterium
ATTTGCTCATCAATGATATTGTCTGTATCAAGAAATGTCCAAACCACTTTGATTTCATCTTCAGGGGTGATATGGTTCACCTTCACCGAAAGGTAAATATTGTTGATCTCTGCAGGGAGGTTACCGGTTTGCTGCTGGGTACCCATTTCCTCATCCAGGGATTCCAGCAGATGGAGGCTTTCAATGGATACAGGTTCTGGTGAACAGCCTACAGATAATAGGGCAAAACACACAGCCAAAATTACTATTTTAATTTTCATATTGAATCCTTTATAATGCATACTGTAAAATTTTATTCGATGGTACACCTATCATAGATAAATTTGTAGCTAATGTAAATAATGAATACAAGTTTTACCATTTTTATTTATAAAGAGGGATTGCGGTGGATGAGAGAAGGGAAAAGCTGAAAGACTTTTATTTTTCCATTCGTGACTGCAGGGACTGTGCGCTTTGGAAAACAAAAACAAAGCTTGTTTTTGGCAGCGGCAATGCAAATGCCAAGCTTATGTTTATAGGGGAAGCGCCCGGTAAACACGAGGATCTGCAGGGAAAGCCTTTTGTGGGAAGGGCCGGACAGGTATTGGATAATCTTCTGGCATCCATTGATTTGACCAGGGATCAGGTATTTATCGCCAATGTATTAAAATGCCGCCCGCCGCAGAACAGGGATCCCCGTCCCTTGGAAGTGGGCGCATGCAAAGGGCATCTTTTA
Organism: Actinomycetota bacterium; assembly: GCA_003567835.1. Classification (GTDB taxonomy): domain Bacteria; phylum Actinomycetota; class Humimicrobiia; order Humimicrobiales; family Humimicrobiaceae; genus Halolacustris; species Halolacustris primus. The sequence continues at coordinate 716 of PWYO01000337.1, forward strand.
AGACAGGTCGAGATTATAGATCCAACGATCATATGCACATTGGGCAAACATTCCACACAGCTTATTATCGGTACCAGCCAGGGAATCACCAAGCTCAGGGGTAAAGTATTTAACCAGGATGGGCGCATGGTGATTCCCATCAATCATCCCGCTGCCGTCTTATATCATCCTGCCAAATACCATGTACTGGAGAAAGATTTCCAAAAGATTAAAAAGCTTTTAGATCAAAAGGATCACCGCAGGCAAGAACCTGTAAAGCCGGTTTCCCCACCGCAAAAGCCTGAACAGCTGGGGTTGTTTTAAGTGGAATTAAGCATGGCCGCAAATTCAGCAGAGTATACCATCCGTTTGGGTGCTGCATTTTCCAAATGTGTTGATTTTGGGGACTTAATCATCCTTTCCGGGGATTTGGGCGGCGGTAAAACCACATTTGTAAGCGGTGTTGCCCAAGGATTGGGCATCAAGGAAAGCATTACCAGTCCAAGTTTTACCCTGATCAATGAATATGCGGTGGACAGCAAAAGGTTTGTCCATGCCGATCTTTACAGGCTGGAAGGATTTGAAGAGGTTTCGGGCACCGGTATCCAGGATTATATTGACGATGACCACAGCCTGGTATGCATTGAATGGGGGGACAAGCTTTGGCCCCATTTAGGCAAAGCATATGTGCACATTTTTTTTTATTATGTGTGGGATTCCCCAGACAGAAGAACCATCGTATTGAAATCGAATCATGCGTACTGGGACCAAAAACTTAGAAATTTTGGTAAAATCATCCATTAAAAAAGGCAAAACATGCATATATTGGGCATAGACAGCAGCACAGAAAACCTGCATATTGCGCTAAACAGTTCAAAGAAGCTGATTTCTGAAGCGCGCAGCAGCAATACCAAAAAGCATATGGTCCATATGATGGGCTGTATTGATTCTGTGCTGGGGCAAGCAGGCATGGATATCCAGGGGGTCCATATTTTTGCCGCAAATACGGGACCAGGCGACTTTACGGGCACAAGAATCGGGCTCAGTGTGGCTAAAATACTGGCCTGGGCGGAGCATAAGCCGGTATACGGCATCACCGCTCCGGATATACTGGCAGTCCAGGCTTTTTCCTTGAGCCGGGAGCCAATCATTGCCGAAGGAAGGGCCCAGATTGTTTGCTGCATGGACGTAAAAAGAGAAGAGGTCTATAGCGCCTTTTACCATGTGGGCAAATCTGACATCCTTGGCAAAAAAAACGGAAACCAGACAACCTATGAAGACCGCAGCACAGCCCTTTACAGGACCGGCAGTGTGCTGACCGGCCATCAGCATGTCCAGCAAGAAATTCTTGCCAGGCTGGACCAGGATGCAGGGCCTATGTATATCTGCGGCAATGCCGCCCAAGCATACAGGCATTTGTTTGACCCTCTTTTAAGCAGAAAAAAAATCTATTTCGTACAAAAAGCGCAGACCACGGATGCGGCGGTTTTGAACCGAATTGCCCATTACAGGCATGGGGTAAAACATGCGCAGGCCAACCTGGTGCCTTTCTATATCCGGGATTTTGTTCCTTTCGGAGGCAAAAAATGAAGGATAAGAATATCCATATACTGGGCATAGAAACTTCCTGCGATGACACCGCAGCCGCGGTGGTTAGAGATGGCAAACAGGTGCTTTCCAATGTCGTTTCTTCCCAAAACGATATCCACCGCAAGTACGGCGGGGTGGTGCCTGAGATCGCCTCCCGGAAGCATATTGAGGTAATCGGGGTGGTGATACAGGAAGCTCTGAACCGGGCAAAAATGGGTTTAGATGCGGTAGATGCGGTAAGTGTTACCCATCGGCCGGGACTCATCGGATCCCTGCTGGTGGGGGTGGGGGCCGCTAAAGCCATCAGCTATGCCAAGGGCATCCCCTTGATTGGCACCAATCACCTAAAGGCCCATATTTATTCCAATCTTTTAATCAACCCCCATATCACCGGCCATTGTATCGGCCTGATCGTCTCCGGGGGGCATTCCAGCATCTACCATGTTGATGGACAATTGCAAATACGGGCGCTGGGACATACCGTAGATGATGCTGCCGGAGAGGCATTTGATAAAATTGCCCGCTACCTTGGCTTGGGGTATCCGGGAGGGCCCATCATTGACAAGCTTTCGGCCAGCGGTGATGAACAGTTTATAGAATTTCCGCGTCCCATGATGGACAGCGGGGACTACAATTTTTCGTTCTCAGGGCTTAAAACCGCCTTAATCTATGCCACCAAAAAAAATCCACAGATTACCAGTGAAAAAAATATGGCCAGCCTGGCCGCAAGTTTTCAGGAATCCATAGTGGATGTCCTGGTGCATAAGACGGTCAAGGCCTGCAAGGATTACGGCATCAATACAATCCTGGTAAGCGGCGGGGTAGCCGCCAATAGCAGGCTCAGGCAGCGTTTTGAGCAAACCTGCGAAAAAGAAGGGATTGCGCTCTGGATACCGCCATTGTGGCTTTGCATGGATAACGCAGCCATGGTGGCCTGCCTGGGCTACTATGAATTCAAGGCAGGCAAGCGGTGCACACTGGATATGGATGTCAGTTCCCGCTCCGATATTTGACCCCGGTATAGGGTTTTGGCTATGACTTCCAGCCTGATGTTTTTGCCGGCCTACAAACCGATTTTTTTATCTTTTCTGTCATTTTTACTGAAATGGGAAGTATAAAAATTTTTCCTTGATTTTTCAATTTGAATATACTACCATCGTTTATGGATTAGCAGTCTTTTGGTTTGAGTGCTAATTTATTTTTACACTTTTGCATAAATACTTAAAGGAGGTAACATGAACTACAAACCACTTGGAGACAGGCTGCTGCTGAAGGTAAAGAAAGCCGAAGAGAAGACCAAAAGCGGCATTGTGCTCCCCGACTCAGCCAAAGAGAAACCCCAGGA
>PWYO01000052.1 GCA_003567835.1 Actinomycetota bacterium
CAAGATTGCTTTTGTTTCCTACCACCAATCCACACCCCAGATCTATGTGATGGCCGCTGACGGCTCGGGCAGAAGAAACCTCTCAGACAATGACCAGCATGAGCTGTACCCTTCCTGGTCCCCAGTCTTTTTGCAATAATCATAGGCAACCCATAGAAATAGGCTATTTTGGGAATGATACATAGAATCAAAAAAATTATGAGCATGTTTATGCTGGCAAGCTTGGCAGGGATCGTGGGACTGAGCAGTGTTTTTTGTGCGCCAAAAGCGCCAATCTTAGATACCGAAAATTTGGAGGGCCAAATTGCTTTTGAAGCTAGAAAAGAACACATATGGCAAATGCATCTCATGGATCCGGACGGAACAAATCTAAAGGATATTTCCAATAACCTTTATGATGAAGGGAGTATTGCCTGGTCCCCTGAGGGTACAATCCTCACATTTTCCTCAAATAGGACGGGAAGCTACCAAATACATGCCCTGGACTTGGAAGGAAACCAAGTTACAAACCTTTCCAATAACCAGTATGATGATTTTTCTACCGCCTGGTCGCCTGACGGCAAAAAAATTGCTTTTGAATCTATAAGAGAAGAAAACTGGCAAATCTATGTCATGGATGCCCAAGGAAGCAGCCAGGTCAATATATCCAATAACAAGTTTTTGAACTGGCATCCTGACTGGTCGCCTGACGGCAAAAAAATTGCTTTTGAATGCCGCCAATATATCGATGAGCAGGATTATGGAAAAAGGCAAATCTATGTCATGGATGCCGATGGAAGCAGTCAGGCCAATTTATCCAATAGTGACTATATAGACCGGCATCCCGCCTGGTCGCCGGATGGCAAAAAAATTGCTTTTACCTCCTACCGGGATGGGCATTATCAAATCTATGTTATGGATGCGCAAGGGGCCAATCAGGTAAACCTATCTGAAAATGACTATGATGATTGGCATCCCGCCTGGTCGCCGGATGGCAAAAAAATTGCTTTTACCTCTTCCAGAGACGGACATTATCAAATATATATGATGCATGCTGACGGTTCAGGGCAAACCAATATCACCAATAGCGACCAGGACAGTTGTTGCCCTGCTTGGTCGGCCGGGGATTAGGCGTTGATGTTTACCAATTTTTTTAAATAGATACCACTTATTACCATGGTCTTTCATTGGCGCAGGAATGGCCTGCATGCGGAGCGCAAAGAAGCCCCAATGGGTCAAAAAAAATATTTTTAAAATTTAATTAAGTAGTTGAAATAAATTTTATTTTTAGTTATGATGATATTTATTATGCATAGGATTGGCAAAGGCGGTGATGTTAAAAAAAGCAATCTCCAAACAGTTTTTCCAAGATGATTTGTTATTTTATATAAAAGGAGTTTGTTATGGATTTGCTTATGGGTTTGGATATTGGTTCCACCAGCATCAAGGCAAATATTTACGACCAGAAAGGCAAATTAATCTCAGGGGCTTCCAGCCCTACCCAATTGAGCCATCCTGATAAAGACCACCCCAACTGGGCCACATGGGATCCCGATATAATCTGGAAAGCCACCAGGAAATCAATCCAGGAGGCGGTGGGAAACCTGAAAAAAGAAGAGGTCAAGGCCGTTGCGGTGACCGGTTTTGGCATGGATGGGGTACCTGTGGACAAACAGGGCCAGTGGCTTTATCCCTTTATTTCCTGGCATTGCCCCCGAACGGAACCCCAGGCACAGGCATGGAGCCAAAAAGTAGGTGCGGATACCATCTTTTTTCAAAGCGGCAAACAGGTCATGCCCATCGATACGGTATATCGTATTCTATGGATGAAGGAAAACCATCCAGAAATACTGGACAAAACCTACAAATGGCTGCTTATTGAGGATTATATCAATTTCCTTTTATGCGGAGAAATGGTTACTGATTTTTCTATGGCTTCCTGTACTTCACTGCTGGACCAGAAGAGTAGGCAATGGTCAGATTCGCTTATAGAAAAGGCGGGTTTTGATGGTTCTATTCTGACCCCGGTGCATGCCTCGGGTACGGTTCTAGGCAATGTGAGCACCCAGGCCAGCCAGCAGACCGGACTTCCAACCAGCACCAAAGTGGTCCTTGGAGGCCATGATTACCATTGCGGCGCTTTGGCTGTGGGGGCTTTTGTTCCGGAAGTGGTGATGGACATCGTGGGTACCTGGGAAATGGTATTCCAGTCTTCCCATGAGCCCAAACTGGATCAGAAGGTTTTTGAGAACGGCATGAGCGTGGAAAGCCATGTAGCCAAAGACATGTATAATACAGTGGCGTATGCAGTATCCGGAGGCATGGTGGAATGGTTAAACAAAACGCTCTGTTTTGAGGAGCGGCTTCAGGCAAAAAACAACAGCACCTCTGAATGGGATGAAATTATGAAAAAGGCAAAAGATACCCCGGTTGGTGCAAAAGGTGTATTTTTTGCCCCATATTTTTGCGGTGCCGGCTCACCCATTGTGGACAATAAAGCATCAGGCGCTTTTGTGGGCCTTACCGATTACAGTGACAAAGGCGCAGTCATAAGGGCAGTCATGGAAGGGCTAAACTACCAGTTCAGAGATATGGCTGAAGCATTTGAACAGGCTTCCGGCTTTTCTCCAGATAAGATTGTGGCTGCCGGCGGGGGGACCAAAAACCAATTCTGGATGCAGAACAAAGCAGATATAACCGGTAAAAGGATCGAAGTGCCCGCAGTAGAGGAAGCCACCCCTTTGGGTGCTGCCATACTGGCGGGTATTGGTGCGGGTGTTTATAAAAATGAACAGGATGCCCATGATATGACCTATAAGGTTGGGCCAGAGTATGAGCCCGATGACCAAAATAAGCAAAAATATGACCAGTATTATCAGATTTATAAACAATTATATCCCCAGCTCAAACATTTAAATAATGAAATTTATGAAAAATTTGAAAGATAAACAGAAAGCGGGAGGTTAAACATGGAAAAGCTCAGTTCCGAGCAAAGAATGGTTCGGACATTGGAAAGGAAGCCCACCGACCGGGTGCCCACCTTTGAATGGTATATCGACCCCAAGGTCATCGAGGCCATTACCCCAGGTCTGGATTATGAGCAATTTTGCTATGAGATGGACATAGATGCCATATGTGTGGATTGTGACTATGACAAAAAGATGATCGAAGACGGAAAGATTGAAGATGAGTGGGGCATGATTAAAAAGAATACAGCAGAAGCCCATTCCTTTCCGCTGGATGGCCCAATTAGAACCTTAAAAGATGCCCAAGCCTATGTGCCTCCGGATCCCAAAAAACCGGGCAGGTATGCATCTATTGAAAAAGCGGTCCAGGCCCATCAGGGCAAAAAGGCAGTCGTGCTGCATTTAAATGATGTGATCTCCATACCCAGCAGGCTGATGCCTTTTGATATGTTTCTGATGAAATTAATGGATGACCCTGAGACCATAAAAGCGTTGATTAAAATGAGTGTAGACACCAACCTGGCCTTGGCCAAGGAGGCGGTAAAAAGAGGTATCCGGTTTGTATATACCGGGGACGACTTTGCCTATAATTCCGGGCCTATGATTGCCCCCAACCAGTTCCGAGAGATTTTCTACCCTGAGCTTAAAAGGGTGGTTACCGGGTATAAAGAGCTGGG
>PWYO01000149.1 GCA_003567835.1 Actinomycetota bacterium
AAACTTGTAATATTTAATAGGTATATATTATATCAACCAACGAAGATAAATCCTTGCCCAATCCTTGACAATTGCACCAACCGATTCCAAAAAACCGGGGTTCCAAGCTATGCTTCTCATGAGTTTTGCGGGTATTAAAATGGTGGAGGCGGCGGGAATCGAACCCGCGTCCGAAGATATTGCCACATGGACCTCTACAAGCTTATCCCTTAATTTAGTTTTCGCTTTCAAGGCTGGTAAGGGCACCATCCCCAAAAGCTATCCCGCTTAAATTTCCCCTGCCATACCTGCAGGCAAGTTATGGCAGAGTATCCTGCTTAACGTCGCCTATCGAAAAGCACAGGAAACTTCCCGTAGACGAGCAACGTTATGCTACGCTGCTAGAGCTAACTGTGAATCGTCAGCACTTATGTTTAAGTTTCAGTTTTTTACGAGTCCTGACACTCGGCTTGCAATCCAAGCTCAACCTATCTCCGTCGAATCCATTTCGCCCCCAACATGGAGCAACCTCTATATTATAATAGATTCACCGATATTTCAAAGCCCTTTTCATTTCACGCTGCATCTCTTTTTCTTTAATCTGTCTTCTTTTATCCCTTTTCAGCTTGCCCTTGGCCAGGGCAAGCTCTACCTTCACCTTATTGTTGCGAAAATATACTTCCAGAGGCACCAGGGTCAGGCTTTTATCGGTCATCTTTCCCGCCAGGCGGTCGATCTCTCTTCGGTGCATGAGCAGTTTGCGGGTCCTTTTGGGCTCCAGGTCCTGGACCCGGGCCTTGCGGTAAGGAGAAACATGCATATTATATAAATATAGCTGACCTTCCCTGATCCGGGCATAGCTGTCCTTTAAGTTGACCTTATGCTCCCTAATTGATTTGACTTCACTGCCCATGAGGCATATGCCTGCCTCATAACGGTCCAGGATAAAAAAATCACGGAATGCCTTCTTGTTTCGGGCGGCTATAAGCCTACCATCTTCTGCGCCCTTAGCCATGATTGCTGCCGATCATGTCTTCCAATACTTCCAATGCTTTTTCCAGCTGGAGATCATCTTCCTGATCCAGGTCCATTTCCACCCGCACATCCGGTATGATGCCGATCGTATCAATGGACCTTCCAGAGGGCAGCAAGTATTGGGCCGTGGTAAACTTAAACCCCGATCCGTCGGATAGCTCCCTTATGGTCTGTACCGTTCCTTTTCCAAAGCTGGTTTCCCCTACCAGGATTGCCCGGTCATTTTCCTGCAGGGCCCCTGCAGCAAGCTCTGATGCGCTGGCAGAAAAACCATTGATGATGACCACTAGGGGGATGTCGGTATAGCCGCCTTTTTTGGCATCAAAAGTGGTAAGCCTGTCATTTTCTCCGGATCTGCCTTCAACCATAACGATGGTACCTCCATCCAGGAAAACATCACAGACAGCAACCGCATCGCTTAAAATGCCTCCCAGGTTGTTTCTAAGATCCAGCACCAGCCCTTTTGCGCCATTGTCTATCAGCTTTTCAATCTCCTGGTCTAGCTTTTCTGCGCCCATTTCCTGAAATCCAATATATTGGATATATCCAACATCTTCTTGCACCATCTCACCATAGAGATTGGGCACATAAAAACGCTCCCTGGTTATATCCAGGCCAAATCTTTCCTGATCCGATGGCCGCAGTATGGTCAAATTGACCGTAGTGCCTGCCTCGCCGCGGATCATGCTGACCACCTTTTCCAGGGAAAGACCCTGAATGGGCTCCCCTTCCACTTCAACAATGACATCATTTTCCTGCAATCCCTGTTGGTGGGCAGGGGTACCTTCAATAACCCGGATGACCACCACCCTGTCCTGCTCATCCTGGGTGACCACCACCCCAATGCCGCTCATGGTGCCTCCATAAGATTCCATGATCTGGGCATATTCTTCCTGCGTAAAGTACTCGGCATACTGATCACCCAGACCTTCCATCATGCCATCAATGGCATAGCCCAGAAGATCTTCTCTTTGGGCTTCATAGATGGAGTTTTCGACCACCAGGTCTATGATCTCTTCCAGCAGATCCAGGCTGATTGCCGGCTCTTGTTGGGGATTTTCAGTCCTGGGGGTGGTCACCTCCAGCAGGCTGCTCATGCTGGTTCCGCCGGCCACCTCCCGCAGGGAGTAAAAACTTACGCCCAGCCAAAAACCGGTGGAAAACACAAACACCACCGCTACCACAATGGCTATAATTTTAATCATTAATCTTTTATACATCATTGATTCCGCCTAAAAATTATTCTATACATAACTTATATTTTTTTGGATGAAATTGCAATATGCGTCAAACCAGGATTATAGGTAATCAAGGGGATTATGGGGACTGCCGTTGATGCGGACTTCAAAGTGAAGGTGTGCGCCCGTGGCCCAGCCGGTAGAGCCCACATAGCCAATAACCTGGCCCCGCTCTACATTCTGCCCCACGGATACATTAAAACTGGAAAGATGTGCATACCAGGTGGCATAGCCGCCGCCGTGGTAGACCATGATGGAATAACCGTAACCGCCAAAATAGCCTGACTGGACCACCTGTCCCCCAGCAGCCGCTACAATGGGGGTACCGTGCCGTGCTGCAATATCAATGCCTGAATGGAACCTTCTGCTGCCGAATATAGGGTGTATGCGGTAGCCGAAACCCGAGGTCATCCGGCCGGATACCGGCCAGGCAAATCTTCCTTCCGGGGCGCTTCCGTGCCGAAGGTTTTCAAGGATGGTCTTGACTTCCTGCTCCTTTTGGGCCAGCTGGCTTTCCATGCGTACCAGCGCATCCTTGTTGGCCCGGGTTTCAGAAAGCAGGGTGGTTTTCTGGTCGTGTATGGTCTCTATTTCAGCCCTTTTAGACTCTGCCTGGGCCAATAGAGATTCCACATCTTGTTTATAGTCCCTCTGCTTTTCCCGCAAGTCGATGATGGCGTTCTTTACGCTTAAGGTGGCCATTTTTTTGTCTTTTATGGAAGACACCATGCTTGCATCACTTTCGGCAATGGTGTTCATCAGTTTGAGGCGTGATATCAGTTCTATGAAGTTTTCGGCATTGAGAAGCACTTCCAGTATATTGGTATTCCTGTTCTTGTACAGGGTGGCTGCCCGGTCATTGAGTATTTCTGTCTTATATTCCAGCTCTTTTTCGATGTCTTTTAGTTCCTGCTCTTTTAAGACCATCTCAATGGTGGTTTTATCGATCTCTGTTTTGGCTTCCACCAACTTGACATTGAGGGCATCAAGCTGGGACAAAGCCCCCAGCAGCTGTTCTTCTACAACTTCGACTTCCTGTATATAGCCCTGTTCCTGTTTCTTGACTTCTTCGATTTGTTCCTGGGTTTGTTCTCTTTCCTGCTGGATACGTTCAAGCTCTCGCTCGTAGTCTTGCTGGGCATAAACCAAAGGGGAAGGCAGGATGGATAGAATCGCTGTGGTTGACAGTATAATTGCTATAATGATGACTATAATATTTTTGCTATGATACTTCATTATAAAGTATTGTTTTTTTCTTCTATCCTATTGTACCATAATGTATGAAAATTTCTAATATTAAACCTTTAAATACCTGCGCAGGGCCAAAATACTGCTAAACAAGCCCACCACGGCCCCTAAGGCAAA
>PWYO01000021.1 GCA_003567835.1 Actinomycetota bacterium
TGCTCTATCACTTTAATATCGGCTGGCCCATACTGGATGAGACATCTGTTCTGCTGGAAAGTGCAGCAGAAGTTACTGCAGAGGATGCGCATTCCAAACAAGAAATCGACAAATATAATACCTTTTGTGCACCTACTGCGGGTTTTCAAAACCAGATTTTCCTTCATGACATTCAAGCCGATGCGCAAGGTTTCTGCAATATTGCCCTGGTCAATGAAACATTCAATAATGGACAGGGAATCGGGGTATGGATTCGTTATAAAAAAGACACGCTTCCCTGCCTTACTCAGTGGAAGATGCTCAACAAAGGCGGTGACTATGTATGCGGAATCGAGCCGGGCAATCTTTTTTTAACCTCTTATGAGCAAGCAAAACGAGAAAATAAATTGGAATATATCCAACCGCATGCACAAAAAATGTACAGGATTGAACTTACAATGTTAAGGTCCAATGATGATATTGCCAAATTCAAGACCAAAATTGGTGCTTAAAAACACCCCAAAAATTGCAAAGGTGGTTTTATGAAGAAATCTTATCTCATGGCTGTGGATATGGGGGTCAGCTTTGTAAAAGTGGGCATCTATGATACCCGGGCCAGATGCATACATTCTGTGTCCGATAAGGTGCCCAACACCCAGCCTGAAGCAGGTGTTTTTATGCAAAAGGCAGATGATTACCTGCAAATCGTGCTTCATTTGATCAAAAGATGTGTTCAGGATTCCAGGAGCCTCGGCAAGCATATAGAATGCATTGGTTTTTCGGCAGCGATGGGCGGCGCTATGGGTATAGACCGGGACTTCAATGTGGCTGCTGACTGGTCCATTGTATCTGACCAAAGGTTTAACCCTTATGTGTTTGAAATGCTGGACCAAGAAAAAAGCCTTCTTATTGGAAAATCAGGGACCAATTTCCCAGTATTTGCCGCAAAGATCCTGTGGTGGAAACATGCATTCCCCCAGCTGCATAAAAAAGTGTTCAAATACATATTCCTGTGTGCCTATATTGCCGGCAAGCTGGCCAATATTGATGCCCAAGATGCCTTTATTGACCGGTCGCATCTTCAGTGGACTGCATTGGCCGATCTTTCTGCAGGCAGCTTTTCTGAAGAATTGTGCCAAAGTTTTAAAATAGACCAAAAACTGCTTCCCAAGGTGGTAGACTCGTACCAAGTGATCGGCAAGCTTGATAAAAAAATGGCCGGTCTATGCGCACTAAAAGAAGGGATTCCCCTGATTGCCGGCGCAGGGGACAAGCCTGCAGGGACAGTGGGTGCAGGGCTGCTGTCCAAAGGACTGCTCATTGATGAGTCTGCTTCTTTTGCAGCGCTAAGCCTCTGCACAGACCAGTTTGTCCCTGACCACAAGCGTCATACATTGGAGACGCTTATGTCGCCCATTAGAGGGCTTTATCTGCCCAGCATCTTTATAAACGGTTCAGGGATTACCCATCAGTGGTTCAAAGATACCTTTTGCAGGGAGGAAGAAAAGGCGGCCCAAAAAAGATCGATTTCTGTATTTAAGATGCTTGACCAGCAAGCAGAAAAAATCAATCCCGGTTCAGACAAACTTTTAGCCATTGGCTTGTTGGCGGGAAGAGGCTATCCTTTTGATCCCAATATCAAGGGGATGTGGATTAACTATGACTGGAGCCACAATAAAGCCCATTTCTGGAGATCGCTTTTGGAGAGTTTTGCCTATGAATATGCTTCTGCGCTTAAAATTATGAAGGACAACTATCCGGATATCAGATTTGATGAAATCAGGGTCATCGGAGGCGCTGCACGTTCAGATTTGTGGAATCAGATCAAATGCGATGTTTCAGGCATACCCTATGTCAGGCTGAATCGGGATGATTTTACCTTGCTTGGTGATGCAATGTTGGCGGGCCACGGTGTAGGCATATATCCGGATTTAAGAAAAATAAGCAATTGTTTTTTTGAAACAGGTAAAAGATATGAGCCTGATGAGGCCAAACATGCCTATTACAAAAAATTTGTCAATGTTTATGAAGATCTCTTTGGGAAAATAAGGGGTATGTATACTGAACTGAAAAAGATACCTTTTTATGATAAGGACCGGTAAAAAACAGTCTTCCCATCGCGAACTTCGTATAAAAGGGATACGAGGAGTTTGAATGAATTCAGTAGAAAGAGTCAACAAGGCTTTGAAAAGACAAGAGGTGGACAGGATTCCCACCTTTGAATGGTCCATTGACCAAAAAGTGATTCAGGGGATGATGCCCGGCGCAAAAGAAGAAGCGTTTATCTATGCAATGGACATCGATGCCTTTGTGCTGGAAATTGATTATCATAAACAAGAAATAGAGCCAGGGGTATTCAAGGATGAATGGGGCAAAATTGAACGGTCTACGGGAGAGGCGCATACTGTGGCCACCGAAGGCTGCATAAAGAACAGGCAAGATTTTGAAGCATACAGCCCCCCGGACCCTTATGCTCCCCACAGATATAAGACCATTGAGCATATGATTGAAAAACACAGTGCAGATAAAGCAATTATTGTGCGGCTCAATGATGTTTTTTCTATCCCTAGAAACCTACTGGGCTATGAACAGCTGTTTATAAACATTGCCAGTGACCCTGCCCTGGTCAGGGGTTTGATTGAAATGTCTGTAGAGTATAATACCATCCTTGCCCGGGAAGTGGTAAAAAGAGGGGCCAATATTGTTTTTACCGGGGATGACTATGCGTATGACAAGGGTCTTCTGATATCGCCAAAAAGTTTTGATGAGCTTTTTTACCCTGGTTTTAAGAAAGTCATCAAAAACTTCAAAGAAGCCGGCCTTTTGGTCATCAAGCATACAGATGGAGACATATGGAAAATCATCGACCAGCTGGTGGATGCGCAGATAGACTGTATAGATCCCATAGACCCTGGAGGAGGTATGGAAATTAACGCTGTAAAAGAAAAATATGGAGATCGGGTGGCCATCAAAGGCAATGTAGACTGTGCCCATACCCTTTCTTTTGGCAGCGTGGATGAGGTTGTGGCTGCTACAAAACAATGCATTCAAGATGGCGGGCTGGGATACGGCTATATACTTTCCTCCTCAAATACCATACATAGTTCGGTTAAACCCGAAAACTACCAGGCTATGCTGCAAACCCTGAAGCAATACGGCAGCTATCCGATTCAATTATGATATGGGTATACACCGATGCAATCGGCGGGGTTAACCGCCGGCGGCCATTTTAGGATGGTTGTATGTACCAGAGCATGTTTTTTGGGACAAAAGAAACAATCATGGTAAAAAGAAAGCAAATGATGGGTTTCTTTTTACGGGAAAAGGGTGTGGTCTGGCCAAATTTCTGACTCTGAAAAAGGAAACTTATGCAGATATGGGGTTTCCCCCCAAGGGTTTGCGCTCCCAGGTGTTTGAAAGGGAGACCGCTTATCTTGGGTTCCCACCGGCTGCCAGCTGTGTTGTTGCATATGGTCGCCTATCAGTTTGCAAAAGTGGCCCAGTGTTCAGCCGTCTTTTTTTTTGGAAAAGAAGGGTCTCCCAAATTTTTTGGCTATTTGTCGCACAGGAAAGTTTCGGTCCATGCAAAATATATTTCCAGGAAACCAAGCACAGGGCAGCGGTTTATTCCAGCAAA
>PWYO01000187.1 GCA_003567835.1 Actinomycetota bacterium
GTAGGTCCTACAGGAAGGATCAGTTTGGTATCCTTGTCCTGGGCATTGCCGGCTATAATGGCATCGGCGATAGAACGGGCCATCTTCCTGTATACGGAGTGCTGGTCCTTGACAATCTGAACGCCTACATTGGCCCATTGATCAATTTCGTTTGCAGGCATAGTCATCATGGTATCAAAATCTGCGTCACTGACCGTCTGGTGGGTAACCAAACCCTTAAATCGGCTCATTCTCTATTCTCCTTGCCTATTTTTTTCTATAAACCCGCTGCACGTATGGTCAAATCGGCAGTTTAGGTTCCATCACAGCAGCAGCCTTTGCAGCAACAGACCTGGTTTGGGCATACTGCACAGCAACCGGCGCATGCATGCTAAAACGGCTTGTTTTTTTGTAAAACAGTTTTCCTCTATAGTCTCAAGGAAAATTTGCTCTCAGGCCGTTTTTTACACATATCCATGGTTTTTTAAGAAATCATAGGATTTTGCTACGGCAGCATTGATTTCTTCTAAGCTATGCTCTTTTCCGTCAAACTCAATCTCTACATCTATGGGCCCGGTATAGTTTTTGATTTTTTCAAAAATGGTCTCAAAATTAACCACTCCGTCGCCCAATGCAGGAAAGTTCCAATCTCCTTTTTTACCGCTTCCATGTTCTTTGAGGTGCAAGTAAGCCATATGGGGAAGTGCTGCATCTATATCCTCTTCCGGGCTGACTCCACCATAAAATATGACATTGGATGTATCATAGTTTAATTTTACATGCGGGTGGCCAATTTTTTTCATGATTTCTGCCCCTTTGGTCCCAGTGTTGCACCATTCTCCGTGCATTTCCACACATATGGTTACTTTTTTATCCTGGGCATAGTCGGCAAGCTTGGCCATATCCGCATAAAATTTTTTCTCATCCTGGCTATTTTTTACTTCACCAGCATCGGTTATCAGGTAACCGGCCCCTGCCTGGGAGGCAAAATCGATAACTTTTTTCAGATTATCCACTGAATCCGGCTTTCCCATACGCGTATGTCCGGATACAGCCAGCAGGGAAAGCCCGTGGCCTGCTACTTGGTCCATGACCTTTTCTGCGTCCCCTTTCTCCATTTGCTCTGGTCGGGGCTTGATATGTTCAAAAAACCCTGGGCAGGTGGCCAGATCTACATATTGAAAGCCTGCTGCGGATATCCCTTCCATGGCCTGGTCTGCATCATAGTTGGGATAGGTAGAAGTAACTACTGCAATTTTATTATTCATCATGCGCTCCTTTCATATCTGTTAACATTAAGGAAGTACCCTTTTGGTAAGCCCTTGAGGATACATTTTTTGCTGAGCAAAAGCTTCTGCATAGGGTACTGCAGCCTGAAAGCCCCTGAATTTGGCCACTGACCGTATAAACTCGGGAGCATCACAATCATGCATGTCTTTTAGCCAGCCCAGCTGGGACTGCATTTTGAGCATCATCTCTATTTTTGTATCAATGGTGTCTGTAATGTCCACATATTCCTGCGGGCTAAAATTAATGCCTGCCAGCGTGTCCATATAATAGAGAAAAGGCAATTTGGTCGATGCCTTATATTCAGATTCCCACAGTTTCAAATTGGCAAGGTAGGCGGCCTCAAACACCAACTTGCTGGTATTGATATGATCTGAATGATAATCGCCTGGGGCATGGGTAATAATCAGGTCCGGGTCGGCCTGCCGTATAATATCGATGACCCGGCCCCTCGAGGTTAGATCCATGACCACTTCACCATCTGCAATACCGCCGCAAATGGACGTTGCACCGATAATCTTTGCCGACTCCAGCGCTTCCTGTCTCCTTATTTTTGCTATCTCTTCTGAAGTGTGGGTGGCGCTTCCCTTGTTTCCATTACAAAGATGACACATAAACACTTTGTGGCCTTGTTTGGCATAGCGTGCCACGGTACCTGCACACAAAATCTCTATATCATCTGGGTGCGCACCTATAGCCAGCACATTCATAGTGTACCTCCCCTTTTTTTACTACACTCTCCTCATTTTTCCAATATTGGATATCACCGTGGCAATTACAATGATAGCCCCCAAAAACATGGTCTGCAGATAGGAGGATACCCCTATAATATTCATGGCATTGTACATGACCCCTAAAAGAAGCACGCCAAAAAATGCCCCTACCAGGGATCCCCGGCCCCCTTCAAAGGTAATACCCCCTATAATAGCCGCGGCCAATGCCTGCAGCTCAAAACCTGTACCGCTGTCTGCCCTGACCATGCCCAGACGGGATGCCAAAACCAGGCCTGCAAGTCCAGCAATAAGCCCACTGAGAGCATAAATGGATATCTGATGGGCATCCACATTAATGCCTGAAAGATAAGCGGTATGCACATTGCCTCCAATGGCATTAAGCCTGCGTCCATATTTGGTGTACCTTCTAAGGATATAGGCAAAGGCAAAAATTATCAGAAGCACAATGATGGGGAAAGGCACAAGCCCCAGCCGGGCCCGGCCCAGAAACTGGAATCTGCCTCCCAGTGATAGAGGGCGGCCTTCGGCAATGACCAAAGCAATACCATAATAAACGTACATCATGCCCAGGGTGATGATAAGGGGGGTCACCTTGCTTTTGGCAATGATCACCCCATTTATGGCCCCCAGGGAGGTAGACAATGCCAATACGGCAATCACGGCCAGCGTGGTGTTAAATCCGCCAAGCACCATTCTGGTAAAAATGATGCCTACCAAGCCAGCCATATTGCCAATGGATATATCCAAACCTCCGCTAATCATAAGCAAAGCCATGGACATAGTCAGTATCCCCAATACCGATATCTGCTGCATAACATTGAAAAAATTTCTGGCGCTTAAAAACCGGGGATTTAATATGGTAGCCACAGCGCATACAATAAGCAGTACAATAATCAGATAGGTAATTTGATGTTTTAGACCTTTAAACTTAGAGAAGAAAGGTTGATTTGTCTCAATTTTATTCACTTAGCTCCTCCCATAAAACCTTGCAAAATGTTTTCTTCGGTAATATTTTCTGCAGTCAGTTCCCTGGTTATAGCACCATCTTTTATGACTATAACCCGGTCGCTTAAAGCAATAAGCTCAGGCATGTCCGAACTGATCATAATAATGGACTTTCCTTCAGCAGCCAAACCAGACAGCAATTCATAAACCTCCACTTTCGCAGATACGTCGATTCCCTGGGTAGGTTCATCGACGATAAGAAGCTCCACCCCTTTAAACAGCCACTTCCCTAATACCACCTTCTGCTGATTTCCTCCTGAGAGGAATTGGACCTCTTGGGAAAGATTGGGGGTTTTAATGTTTAATTTTTCAACAAACTTTTTGGCTTCTTGTTCTTCTTTTTTTAGATTGAGGAAAAAGCGGCCCAAATTATCCAGCCCCACCAAACTGATATTGGCAGCCACGGCCATGCCCAGGCACAGCCCATTCACCTTTTTATTTTCGGTTAAAAGAGATATGCCCCGCTCCACCGCTTCTCCCGGACTGTCGGGGGTGATATCTTCCCCATTACGGATGATTTTCCCACTGAATTTGGGATCCGCCCCAAATATGGCTCTGACAATTTCGGTCCTTCCTGAGCCTTTTAGCCCGGCAA
>PWYO01000350.1 GCA_003567835.1 Actinomycetota bacterium
CGGCTCAACTTCGCCAAGCACGGCATGCAGGGCAACGCCGGCGAACCGTTGCCGACCATCGGTGAACGGCGTCGTAGTTTCGATCACGATCACGGGCAAGTCGCGCAGGTCATCCATGCTCCACGAGGTCAGCATGTCCGAACCCGCAAGCTGGACGCGCAGGACTGTCGCCCCTCCTGCCAAGCCCAAGTTTGCGGGCACAAGCATCAAGATGACAAGCACGAACGCGCCGAAACGCCTGTAGGGAAACTTGCGCATGTCTGCCTCCATGGATCGGTCGTCTGACGATTCCCGTCTGTCATCGTCACTATCACAGCCTACCTAAACGGAATGTTAACTGTCCCGCGCTGTGTTACAAGAAATCAAGTGCCCTGAATTCAGAAACTGAGTCCGATGATTCTGACCCGCCAGATACTTCGCTCTCGCGCCCTCGCGCCTCTTGTGCTTCTGTTACTCGCGCTGGGGCTTGGGCTTCATCCCGGCCCCATCAGGGCCGATACGGCACGAAGCTTCACCCTTCATCTGCCTTCGGGGGATAGGCTGCAGCTTTCTCCAAACGATCTCGCTGCGCTCCCTCTGACAGAGTTTGTCACCTCCACCGTCTGGACAGAGGGCGTGGACCGTTACACCGGCGTTTTGTTGCGTGACTTGCTGCATCATCATGGTATCGAGGCCGGCCGAGGCACCGGGCGCGTGCTGTTGACGGCGATTGACGGATACAGTGCCGTGATCGAATTTGCCGCCATCACCGAACGCGCCCCGATGCTGGCCTTCTTGCGGAATGGCGCCATCATGCCACTCAGGCGACAGGGGCCATTCTGGCTGATCTTTCCCTATGATGACGATGCCGCCTTCCGAACCGAAACCATCTACGCCCTGAGCGTTTGGCAGGTGGAGACGGTCAGCGTGATCCAGCCATGACGCTTGCGCGCATCCGCCCCGGCAGCTTGGCGAAAGGCCTTTTGTGGGGGTTGCTGCTGGCCTGGGGGGCGTTGTTGCTGGTTATCCTGATCCCCACGGTGCGAGAGGCGGACAACAAGTTCACACAGCTGCGCTCTACCGGCAGCGACAACGCCTTTTGGACCGTCTCGCAACTGGAGGTCGATGTCCATCGCCTTGCCCTGGTCGTTGCAAGGGCACGAGCGACACCTACACCGGCCGCGTTGGATGAGGTGCGCACCCGGTTTGATATTCTTTACAGCCGCAATCAGATCACGTCGCATGGGGTGATCGGCCGTGCAATGCGCCGCTTCGAAACTGAGACTGGTCAGGTGCGTGGCAGCGATGTGTTCCTGGAAACGTTCCTGCCGGTGATCGATTCCCCTGACGAGACGCTGCTGGCTGCGATGCCCGCGATGGACGAGAGTCTGCGTGGTTTGGCCCAGGACACGCGCAACTTCGTGATCGAGGTCACGCACTTCTTTAACTCTGAGACCGATCAGATGCGCCATGAGCTTGGGCTGCTGCGGGATCGCAGCACGCAGGTCGGCTACATGCTCATCGGCCTGTTGCTCCTGATGCTGCTGATCCTGACAGTGCAGCGTTTCCAGCAAGCCCGCACTTCAGCGCAACTTGTCGAGGCGAATCGGCAGTTGGAACATGCCGCGACCGAAGCATCGCAGGCACGCGGACAGCTCTCGGCGGCGATGGAGGCGCTTCCTGACGGGTTTGCTGTGTTCGACGCCGATGAACGGGTGGTGCTGACGAACAGCCGGTATCGCGCGCTCTATCCGGCAATCGCCGACTTCGTCAGTCCCGGCGTGCCGTTCTCCGATCTGATCCGTCATGCCGCCCGGCTGGGGCAAATTCAGGACGCAAGGGGTCGTGAAGAAGAGTGGGCGCGGGAACGCCTGGCACAATTCCGCAGCGCTAAGGGGGTGCACGAGCAGCGCACGGCCGAAGGGAGAATGTTGCGCTACTACGATCAGCCGACCGCGGATGGGGGGCGGGTCTCCCTCCGCATGGACGTCACCGAGTTGCACCGCGCGCGCGAGGCTGCCGAAGCCGCCAATCAGGCCAAATCGACGTTTCTGGCCAATATGAGCCATGAAATCCGGACGCCGATGAATGGCATCGTGGGTATGATCGACCTGCTGAGCGAAACCCCGCTGTCACCGGAGCAGACTCGCATGCTGGCGACCATTCGCGACTCCGGCGATGCGCTGGTCCAGATCATCGACGATGTTCTTGACCTGGCGCGGATCGAGGCCGGCAAGATCGCAATCGATCCGAAGCCATTTGCCGTGACGGAACTGGTCGAACGGATATGTGCGCTGCACCGCGTCACTGCCGAGAAGAAAGGCATCGCCCTGCTGATGAGCCTCGGGGAGGGGCTGGGCCCTGAATATCTTGGCGATGCAACGCGGATCGGACAGGTGCTCAACAACATCATCGGCAATGCCGTCAAGTTCACCGAGCGCGGGCAGGTCCGAGTGGTAGTCACCTGCTCTGAAACTAACTCGATTGTTTTCCATGTATCCGACACTGGCATCGGCATGACCGAAGAGCAGATCGCCAGAATTTTCGGGGAGTTCGAACAGGCCGATGAGTCGATTACCCGGCGATTCGGTGGATCGGGGCTGGGCATGGCGATCGTGGACAAGCTCGTGTCGATGATGCAGGGGCAGATCGATCTGCACAGCGTGCCGGAAAGGGGCACGGAGATCCGCGTTACGCTGCCGCTGCCTGAGGCAGTGGCGAACGTCATTCATGATGCCAGTCAGCCACAGCAACAGTACCAGACGCTACAGCACACCGACCTGCGCCTGCTCGTCGCCGAGGACAATTCGACGAACACGGTTATTCTGAAGAAAATGCTCGAAACGCTGGGACTGTCCGCGTGCTATGTCAAGGACGGTGAGGGGGCGGTGGAAGCATTCCATCACGGTGAGTTTGATCTGTTAATGCTGGACATTCGCATGCCGAAGATGGGCGGAATCGCCGCGCTCGAGCATATCGCGGCGCTGTGTCGGAAAGAAGGCCGGTCGTTGCCCCCGGCAATTGCCGCGACCGCGAATGTCATGGAAAGTCAAATCGCAGAGTATAGGGCAGCAGGCTTTAAAGTCGTGTTGTCCAAGCCTTACAAGAAAAACACCTTGATTTCAGCGTTGAACGCAGTGATGGATCACGGCGATCAACGCACGCAGGATCATCCTCAAGTGACCTCTGACGGCTGAGGGTAGACCCTTTGCAACGCTGGTATCCAGGATGACCTTGGAATTGCAGAACGCGTTGCTCGTTATTACCAAAAGATTGCCCTGGCCTTCGCCTGCGCAGCATGCCGGAGGATCGATGCCTACTTCTGCCCGTCGCTCTTTGAGCCAATAAAGGAAATTCGCCATAGCTTCATTTTTGCGCAGCGCGGCCTACACCCAGCGCAGCACCGTCACGGTCCGCTCCCCGCCCTGTGCAACCCTCAAGGCAAGATTTCTACCTCCCCACGCCGCACGCGCTCCAGCATCTCCCTGAGTTCTGGTGGATGCAGCACCTCTACAGCGTTGCCCCATTTGACGAGGTGCCAGGCCATCTCCAGCCAGCCACTGGCCGTGAACTCGACCAGAAGGCTGCCATCATCAAG
>PWYO01000094.1 GCA_003567835.1 Actinomycetota bacterium
CAGATAGCCGTTAGCAGACAATCTTCTCTAAGGGAGGCCTTGTCTATTATGTTGAGCCAGGGCATAAAAAAAGTGCCGGTTGTAGACGGCAAACGTAGAATCGTTGGTGAAATAGGGATGCATGTTATTGAAAATATTCTGGTAGAAAATAATCAATGAAAACACAAATTGTAAAAAATTGGGTCATTCTTGGTGTGCTGGCGGTTATTTTTGCAATCATCATTTCCAATGATGCCTGGTGGGAAGCAGGCTTGCGATTTTTTTTCCCCGATTTGAGGCAAGTGGTCTATCAGCGCCTGTCTCTGCTTACCATGGTAGGGCAGCATCTTAACCTGGTATTTATTTCCAGCAGCATAACCATGATTATAGGGGTGCCTCTAGGCGTTTTGCTTACCCGTCCTTCCATGAAAGATTTTTTGCATGTATCAAATAATCTTATATCAATAGGCCAAACCATCCCTCCGGTTGCGGTATTGGCCCTGGCCGTACCAGCATTTGGTTTTGGCATGATCCCCACGGTAATTGCCCTTTTTCTTTATGGCTTGCTGCCGGTGGTCCGGAATACAATTGCGGGTATCAAGGGGGTCCCCTCCCATATTTTAGATGCTTCCTATGGTATGGGAATGAGCCCTGTGCAGGCTTTATTTAAAATCGAGATCCCATTATCGGCCAGAGTTATTATTGCCGGAATGCGCATTTCTGTGATTATCAATGTAGGCACCGCCATGATCGGGGCAGTTATTGGGGCTGGGGGCTTGGGCGTGCCAGTGATGGCCGGGCTGGTGCAGAATAACCTGGCTTATATCCTGCAGGGCGTGGTACCTGCAGCCTTGCTTGCCTTGCTGATTGACCAGGTTTTCAATCATGCAGAAAAGATGCTTGTTTACAGTGAAAAGAACCTTTAGTGTATTGTATGTTAAAAAATATATGGGATTTGCAGCGTTGGTTCAACCAAATGATAAGACCAGCGCCTGGTATCATCCATCGGCGCTACACTATAAGCCAATTGATGTATACATGAATATATACAAAAAATGGTTTCCAACAATAAGAAAATGCGATACGTCATTCTTTCTCGTTTTCTGGCATTGTTTCCATTTGCGAAAAAACATGATAATATTATTTTAATTTTATTATAATTTACAGCTTAGGTTAAGGGCAAAATCATAATAAGAAAATAAGCATATTTATCTAAACGAAAGATTATTTTTTTGTTTATAAGCTAAAAAATTGGCCAAAAACTTGACTTTGCAAAGTAAAATGTTATTATCTTGTTTCAAAGTTTTATTCTTTTGGTTTGAAAACTTTACAATACGGCAAAGCAGGAAGAAATTGTTGAACGTAAAATTAGGGTAAAGTTTGCAGAGAAGGATAGATAGATTAGACCACCATTTACTATATCGTAATATCGACATTCGATTGGCTTTAAAAAGAATATAAAAATATATATATATTTTAAACTAACAAATCCACTGACCAATATAATGTTTATTAAGCGCAACATAACAGGAAAAAAGAATACCATAGAGAGGAGGTAGCTAAGTGAGCCAAGATTTAATTCTGGAAATTCGAGGCATATGTAAATCTTTCCCCGGTGTGGAAGTTTTTGATTGCTTTGATTTCGATCTCCGCAGAGGAGAAGTGCACTGTGTATGCGGAGAAAACGGGGCAGGGAAATCCACCCTTATAAAAATGCTCTCAGGGGCCCACACCCCAGATGATGGAGATATATATTTTGATGGTAAAAAAGTAGAAATTTCCAACCCTCGTGCAGCTTTAGAGATGGGCATTCAGACGATTTATCAGGAGCACACCCTTTATCCCGATCTTAATGTCATGGAAAACCTTTTCACAGGCAAAGAGCTGGAAAAGGGCATGTTTTTAAACAAGTCTGCGATGTTCAAAAAGACAAAGGAAATTCTGGAGTATCTCCATTCAGAAATATCACCCTATGATATTGTGAGTCGTCTTGGAAGCGGCGGGCAGAAAACAGTAGAAATTGCCAGAGGGCTGGTGCAGGAATCCAAGGTCATTATACTGGATGAGCCTACGGCAGCATTTAGCCAGCCGGAAATTCAGAACTTGCTGGAAATTGTTAGAAAGCTTGCTAAGACCGGTATCAGCATCATTTATATCTCCCACCACCTAAAAGAACTGTTCCAAATTGCTGATAGGGTAACTGTAATTAGGGACGGTATCAGGGTCAACACCTATGAGGATGTCAGCAAAGTTACTGAAGAGCAGCTTATGAAAGATATGGTGGGCCGTGATATTTCTGCTTTCTATAAACGTGAGTCCGTGCCCGTCAGCGAAGAAGTGTTATTTGAAGCAAGGAATATAGTTGGAAGCGGAGTTAACGATGTTTCATTTAAAGTGCACGGCAGTGAGTTGTTGGGTGTAGCAGGCATGGTTGGGTCGGGAAGAACCGAGCTTGCAGCATTGTTGTTTGGCTTGGACCAGGCCGATTCTGGGGAAATATGGATAAGGGGTAAAAAAATTGACATAAAATCTCCCGTCAATGCAATAAAGAATAAGATGGCTTTGATTACCGAAGACAGGCAGAGTACCGGGCTTTTTTTAGATCATACCATAGACAAAAATATTCCTATTGCCAAATATTCTAAAACAGCAACTGCGCTTGCCCTGCCCAAAGAAGATGTCAAATTGTCCAAGAAATATGTAGATTCACTGCAAATCGCCACACCCAGTGTATTTCAGAAAGTCATGTATCTTTCTGGGGGAAACCAGCAAAAAGTTGTTTTAGGCAAGTGGTTTGCCACTGATGCAGACATCTATATTTTTGATGAGCCTACCCGCGGTATTGATGTGGGAACAAAAGAAGAAATTTACAAGATTATGGTTGACCTGCTCAAAAAAGGGAAATGCATTATCATGATTTCATCTGACATGCCTGAGCTGGTGGCCTTATCGGACAGGGTTTTGGTGATGAGAAAAGGGGAAAAAGCAGCGGATTTGCAAAAGAAAGATATTAGTGAAGAAAACATACTTAAATACTCGATTGGAGGTGGAACTGTATGAAAATAAGAAATCCGTTAAAATCGGTTTCTAAAAATGAAAATTTGCCCATTTTACTGGTACTTGTGGTCATGGTAGTTGCCGTTATTTTGGTTGAGTTTTTCTTTGTAAGAAACATGGATATTGGAAGGGTGGCGTTTTATAGACCCGGCAATATCAGCAATGTCCTTATGCAGGTATCCATTATGGGAACTCTTGCCTTGGGCATGACCGTCATTATGATTTCTGGAGACATTGACTTGTCTATAGGCCAGATGGTGTGCTTTATTGGCACTGCCATGGCTTATCTTATGAGGAATATGGGTTGGAGTGAATGGGGCATTGCAGCTTTTGGACTTTTTACAGCGATAGCATTCCAGCTGATTATGGGGTTGATTATTTCCCGGACCAAAATTGAGTCCTTTATTATCTCCCTGGGCTTTATGGCCATTTATAGAGGGTTTACCTATATTATCACCCGAGGCAGGGAGATTACCATTTTAGGCCGGTTTACATTTGTGGGAAGGACTTTTTTTGACATAACCCC
>PWYO01000084.1 GCA_003567835.1 Actinomycetota bacterium
CATATAAAAAAGGGGAAAAATGCCTAAGGATGAAAAAGCCAAGATAACCTTGTTCTGTATTAATTGCAATAAAGATGTTACCCATACCGTTCACTATATTGGCAATTATTTAAAAAGTGTTCAGTGTGAGGTCTGCGGAAAAAAAATAGAAATTGATCGAAGGCATCTAAAGACTGTGTTTGCGGAGGACTTCATAAACCGCATCCTCACCAAACCGCACCGCATGAATGAAGACATGAAAAAAGCGGTGGCCACCCTAATGCCCTTTTTCCCCAAAAGGCTTATAAGGGAGCCGCTTAAGGTTTTAAAAGAAATTTATGAAGTTCTAAAAAAGGAAAACCATGGTTAGGGCTTGGTTACTTTTGTAAACATTTTTCCAAACTCTACGATAAGTCGTTCTTTGACATCATCGAAAGGGATTGCACGTTTCAGTTTTTTTTGCATGGAGGTAGGCGGGTATTGCTTGAGGCCGCAGGCAACAATATGCTGAAAGTACGCAAGGTCTGTAGAGACATTTAAGGCCAGGCCGTGCATGGTAATCCATCTTTTTATTTTTATGCCCACAGAGGCAATTTTTTGCTGGTCTACAAATACACCGCGATGTTTGCCAATCCGGCTGCCCTGGATATGGAAGGTGTTTAAAGTGTTGATGATAATCTGTTCCAGATTATGCACATACAGCGTAAGGTCTTTTTTCCAAAGCGCCAGGTTTAGGATGGGATAGGCGATAAGCTGTCCCGGGCCGTGAAAGGTGATATCACCGCCCCGGGTGGATTGAATGAAACCTATTTTTTCTTCCTGGAGGATTTTCTGGTCAGCGATAAGGTTTATTCGGCTGCGGTTGCTGCCCAGGGTAATGACTGGAGGATGTTCCAGGACCAGCAGAAAACCAAGGCATCCTTTTTCTTTGACCAGATGATATAAATCTTGCTGCAGCTGGAATGCCTGGCTGTAGGCAATTTTTCCTAAGTCAAAACAAATAATATTTTTTTTTCCGCTTAAAGCTTTTGCTTTATTCAAAATGGCTATTTTATTCATATTGCATAGGATTATATTAATTTTTTTCTAGAGTTGGAAGGAGTAAATCAATGATTAACACAGATCTGGCTATCATCGGTTCAGGCCCGGGGGGCTATATCACAGCGGTAAGGGCTGCCAAACGGGGCATGGATACAACGGTCATAGAAAAGGAACATCTGGGTGGTGTCTGTTTAAACTGGGGCTGTATGCCCACCAAGTCTTTCTACCACCTGGTGCAGTCCATAGAGGAAATTAAAACAGCGCCCCAACTGGGCATCCGTACCGATTACAGCATTGATTATCCTGCTGCAGTCAAAAGGAAAGATTCCGTGGTTTCTACCTTGCGAAAATCCATAGAGATGCATTTTAAAAAACATCAGATCAAACTGGTGAGGGGAAAAGCCAAACTTGACGGCAAACAAGTTATCCAAACCGAAGAAGAGCAAATCAAGGCAAAAAATATCATCATAGCCACCGGTTCCCGCCCAGCCAGTGTGAATCCTTTTGATATAGGCACCGAAGGCATATTAACCAACAGGGACATTCTTGCCCTAAAAGAGATTCCAGAATCTCTGGCCATCGTCGGCGGAGGGATTATTGGTATTGAGTTTGCCAATATATTTGCCACACTGGGCACAAAAGTAACCATCATTGAAATATTGCCTAAAATACTGGCTACCGAAGACGATGATGTGTCTAAATTGATTGCTGCCTCATATAAGAAGAGAGGTATAGAAATACTGACTTCCACCACGGTATCGGAAGTTGACAAGAAAAAATCCGGGTTTACGCTGACCACGGATAAAGGCGATACCCTAAATATAGAAAAAATCCTGGTATCGGTGGGAAGAAAGCCCAATACAGAGGATATTGGTTTACAGCAAGCAGGGGTTGAAATAGATGCCAAAGGATTTATCAAAACCGATGATTATCTGAAAACCACGGCTGATCACATATATGCCATTGGCGATGCGGTAGGGGGTTACCAGCTGGCTCATGTTGCTTCATCTGAAGGAAAAGTGGCTGTGGAAAACATCCGCGGAGAAAAAAAGAAGATGGACTATGCTTCTGTCCCCTATGCTGTATTTGCAAATCCTGAAATAGGCGCAGTAGGGTTAACTGAGGAAAAAGCAAGACAGACAGGCAAGGATATCAAAATTGGCAAGTTTCCCTTTACCCATAATGGGAAAGCTTTAATAGACAACCATACCCAGGGGTTTGTGAAGCTCATCACCGATGAATCCACGGGAGAGATATTGGGCGCGCACATTATTGGGCCCAATGCTTCCGATTTGATTCATCAGGTATCCATAGCCAAAACCGGCGAGCTTTTGGCTGAAGATCTTGCCTGGAGCATATATTCCCATCCCACGCTTTCAGAGTCTGTTCTGGAAGCGGGCGAGGATGTATTTGGTCTGGCAACCCACATATAGTTGGATGTCCTAAAAAGATACAGCGCAGTGCCAATGCACCTTGCTCCTGTTTTGTAAAAGACAGCCGGTTGGAGGCAATGGTTCTACAGGTCATGGTCTCCAACCTATAAGCGGGCAATATGCTGAGGTGCACCTTTTATTGGTCATTTATGGCCATAGCTGTTTTGGAATCCGTGATCAATACATCCGGTATGTTTGTCTTCAGCAGGCCTTTTAGGGGGACAATTTTGTCTTCGCCGAAGGCGGCGATAATCTTGTTTTTGGTCTTTCTTATATCCTCTATGCCAAGATTGATAATCCTGTTTTCCATACCGGTAGCCACAAAATTTCCGTTAATATCGAAAAAATTCAAGCCTATTTCACCGCATACGCCTTTTTCTTCCAGTTGCTGGATAAAGTCATCGTCAAAATAACCCAAGGTGTAATATCTGGATTTTTTATTCGATGGCCCTACCCCGGCAATATAATAGTTGATTCTAGATGGTTTTTTCAAAAAGTTGTTCACGTATTCATCTTCCAAAAGTTGCGACTTAAAAGCATCCTTTTTAAATATTAGCGGTAAATAGATTGGATGGCTTATGCCGCCTGTTTTTTCACTAAGAAGTTGGGTTAGGTCATTATTTTGGTACTCAGCTTTACTTAGGGTAATGCCTCCCAGTGTGGAAAAAATATTTACTTTCTTTTTTTTATTCACTTCAACTTTTTTGAAAATATGGTACAGTGTTTTTCCACCGGGTACAGCAATACTGATATTGTCTTTTAATACTCTTTCCAGATACCGGGCACCCATGGTCCCGATTTCTTCAAAAAGGTATTCTATGCCCATTTTTTCAATGTTAAGGTTTTGATAAATGACCGCTTCTTTTAACCCGAACTTGCTTTCCATCCTTCTTTCCAGATCCATTAACCGTTTGTCATATTTTTTAATATGGAACTCAATGATATTTTTTGACTTGGCTTCCTTGATGAGCCTGCAAACTTTTGCTTTGGAAAAATCAAACTTTTTGGCAATTTCATACTGACTTATTCCATAAACATAAAAAAGCTCTGCAATCCTTGCTAAAATCCTATCATCGGTCATAGTCTACACCTCTTTTTTAGTAAAG
>PWYO01000069.1 GCA_003567835.1 Actinomycetota bacterium
ATTCCTGCTCTATGGTAATGTCAAGGTATACCATGGTTGTTTGCAGCTGTTCATGTCCTAACAGAAATGAAATCTGTACAATATTCATACCGTCTTCCAACCAGTGGGAGGCCCTGGCATGGCGAAGTTGATGGGCATGAATATCCAGTGGCACTTGGTCACACATCTTACGTGCTGCTTGGGCATGTTTTTTCAGTTGCTTGTTTGCTGCCGTCTGACTCATTTTTCCATGTGATCCGGTATTTCTTGAATAAAAAACATAAGCTTTTGGATCTGGGGTATTGCCATGGAATTCTTTTATGTATTTCTTCAGATGCGAGACTGCCTTAGGCAGAAGATACATGGTTCTTATTTTACTTCCCTTTCCAATGATAGTGACATTGGGCTTTTCAGCATCTAAATGCAGCTCTTCTGTTTTTAGAGAGAGAATTTCATCTATCCTGGCGGCGGTGCTGTATATAGTAATCATAAGTGCCAGATCCCTTCGCCCTGCCTTTGTGGATAGGTCCGGAACCTTAAGTAGTGCCTGTACTGCTTTTTTGCTCATCCCTTTTACTTTTTTACGTACCCCCTTTTTCCGTGGAATATTTGTTGCATCCTGGTAAAGATAGAGCAGGAGGATTTCCCTGCTACCCAGGTATTTTAAAAACGCCCTTAAGGATGCCAGCCGGCTGTTACAGGTCTCTGGGCTACAGCCACGCTTCTCCCCCAGCCATTTAAGCCATTCCTCGATTATTGTCCTGCTAAAACATTCACCACACAGGCTTTCTGCACTTACCCCTTTTTCTGTCTTAAGAAAACCGATGTATAAGGCCAGCGCATACTGATAGGATTTTAGTGTATGGCTGCTACCGCTTTTCTGGGAAGGGACATAATCACTTAAAAAGGTATTGATATGGCGTGCAATTTTAATGGATTCATTGGTTGCTTTCTTCACAGTCCACCTCCGGTATAATGTTTTTAAAATCTGTTGCTGTTTTTTCTTCCAGGATGTCAGCTAAACCCGGGACAAGGCTGTAGTAATACCTTGTGGACTCCAGCGTGCTGTGCCCCATGCTTTTTCCAAGATAGGATAGTTTTGCGTCAAATCCAAAGCCTTCATCTGTCCAGCGGTTAATGTTTTCTATGGCATAATGGTGTCTTAGCTCATATGCAGTGGCATGTGAGCTGTTGTATTTATCCCACAGCTCCCGAAAGTTTTTTTGTACCCAGCTTCTTTTGTGAAACGTATCTCCCCTGGCTGGGAAAAAGTAAGTCCTGCCAGGGTACTGCTTTCCTATTGCTGCACCATATATTTTCAAAAGTTTATGCATGGAGTCGTGCAGCACTACATAATGCTGGTCATGACCTTTGGAGTAACGGATGTTTAGAGTCCCAGAGCACAGGTCGACATCCTCAACTTTTAGCATTCTTGCCTCATAGGTTCTTATTCCACTGCTGTAAAGGAGACGGAAGAATACAGGAACTGTAATCTTTCTGGAACGCTGTTCAGGAGTTTTAGATTCAGAAGGCAGGCTGTCGCAGGCACGGAAAAAATTTTCCAGTTCGGCATCCGTAAAGGCATGTGGGATATACCTGCGACGTTCCTTTGCCGGAATCATAGGCTCTGAGACATCTGTTTTTCCACGCTTTTTTAAGTATCGTATAAAACTTACAACAACATAAATTCTTGATCTGCAAGAATTGTTGGTTTCGCTGTCGCGCTTACGGCACCATCCGTCCACCATTTGCTGAGACAGAGATGAAGCTTTTTGGTATTGTTTCTTTAAGTAACGGTCAAACAGGAGTAGGTTTGGTTCATAGGAAGCCTCATTCCAATGTCCGGATGCTTTCTGGTAGAAAACATATGCACCCATGAGCGGCGCCAGGAAAGAAGTGAACTTATTCATGGGAGAGCACCTCCTTTGGCACAGGGAAACGCTCTATGCTTATGGAGCATTCCTTAAGATGGGAAAAATCTGCGCTTAGATAAGCCTCAAGGGAATTAGGAGAGCTGTGACCAAGGGTCCTGCTTATTACAGGCTGGGGGATTCCATTTGACAAAAGGGTTGTGGCAAGGTGATGGCGGAAGATATGAAATCCCTTTCGGTCACCTTTTAACTGCCTGATACCTGCAGCTTTAAAGATCCGGACTGCCACGTTGCCAGTGCTTCTGCTTTTAAGCCGGCCGTATGGTTTATTTTGTGTAACAAAAAGATACCTGCTTTCTGTGCGGGGACGCTCAGATGTCATATAGTCATAAATGGCATTTCCCACAACTGCTGTTAAAGGAAGTTCAAGTGGGAAGTCCGTTTTCTGCTGTTTGATATAGATTAAATCCCTGTCCCAGTCAATGGCGTCAAGAGTCAATCCTGCAATATCGCAGCCGCGTAGTCCGGTGTAGAGTGCAAGAACTCCAATGGCTTTATCGCGAAAGGTAAGCTTGCTTTTACTATCAGCCAGCGTGTCCTTAGCTTTCTTGATTTCCTCCGGGCTAAGATACTGTATATTTTTTCTGGTTTCCCTTAAGGCGGGAAGAAAAGCCAAAATCCTGGGACAAGTTTGGGGGCGGTAAGGGATAGCCGCCTTTAGTACTGCCGCAATGTTTTTCTTATAGGAGCAGCTTCTTAGCAGTTCACCATTAGGGGAAATAAATACTGAAAGCACCGCTTCCTCTGTAATTTTATCCAGGCTGTCTGTTCCTTTTTGCTGGAGGGATAAGAAAAATGTGGATGCATTACCGGATTCTGTATAAATGGTGCTATCTTTCTTGCCGCGTTTCTTTTCTGCTTTGCAGTAATAGTCAATGATGGATTTAAATTCTTCTGAGAGCAACCAATAAGCGCCTCTCTTAAAAAGTTTGTGCCTGCGTCTTCCATCCGGGTATCTGCCAAAAACATCAAACTGCTCAATGGCACCGATGATAGTACGCTTTTCGCGAAGATAACCAGGGGATTTTGATGTTTGGGTGTACTCCAGATATACATCCGTATAGCATGACCACTTATTTGAATCGGTAGCCACCAGAATCTTTTTAATCTCCCGTTTGAACCTGTCAACATATGTTTTTGAGTAACTGTTGGTTTCCATGTAGTAAATGAGCTTGGGATAATTATCCCGTAGGTTTTCTACATTCATTTGTATGACCTCCTATCTCGTTTATTTGATAGAAAGAGCATACAATAAAAGAATATAATCCAAACCTTTTTTGATAGAAATCCCCTTAATTCCTAGCTTTTTTGAAAAAGGTTTGGATTTTATTTAGGTTTGGATAACTGAGATCTTGAATTCTTGGTCCCCGCGGGGTATGGGGGATACAAGCCATCAGTAGATAATCCCGGAACCTGCGGTATAAAGTACTGTTATCCAGCCTACCTCCCCTGGGGCTGATAAAAAAGTGGGTTGTTTTGTCACTAAAGGTGTGCAGCTGGCTGACTAGCTTATAGAATCTTTCAACCAGGCTCGCTACCATGGGAAGGATCCTGTCTTTGTTGTTTTTTGCCTTAAGGATGGTGATGGTCCCGGTTTTAAGGTCAATGTCTTTTAACTTTAGGTTTAAGGCTTCAGAGA
>PWYO01000198.1 GCA_003567835.1 Actinomycetota bacterium
CAAAAAGCTGTGGCTGGAGCCTTAGAATAACCGTCAAAGCGGTAGGAGGGATGACCAGTCCACAGCGTCTGCGTGCATTATATCAAGCACAAGAAAACCTACGCTCGATAACACAACTTGATAATACTAGGAGGGGTGATGATGGCCGGGACCAAAGTTGGCGAAGTCACGCATTTCTTTACCGACATATCGGTGGCCGTGCTGAACCTCACGGAAGCGTTGCACGAAGGGGACACCGTCCGCATTGTTGGAAACGAGACAGATTTCGAGCAAACTATCCAATCGATGCAAGTGGACCACGAGGATGTAAAAGAGGGGAAGCCGGGCCAGGAGGTCGCCGTTAAAGTTGAGAGTCGAGTGAGATCTGGTGATGCAGTCTACCGGGCAACATCATAAGACGAGGTCCTTTTCATGCATCAAAGCGGGACTCCGTCGTCTGAACGTACGGCCTTGAATGAGGTCTCGGAATTCGATCTTAGAAAGAGACGTCCTTCTTTAAGGAAATGAAGTGATCGACCATTATCGAGGTTTCCTAAAGTTCACCTTTTACAAAGGGACACGCCCGTTTGCGAAGGGATACCGTCTACCGGGCGTGTCCTTTCGGTGTTTTACCGTCGCGGATGATTTCGGAGGCGATTTTGGGATTTTACCGGTGAGTGAAAACGAGACCCATAAGACCGAAAAGCGCCCGGATCTCCTTGTTTTCTGGATTTTGGCGTTCGCATTTTTCGCTCGTAAGGGCGTTGGGAAACCCGAAAAGCGATGCGTTATCTAGGCCGGGCATGGGTTTGACCGAACTACCTTTTTTTACAGTCAAATTAGTAGAATCGCCGTATTCCGTAAGTGCCGAGGCGTATCAAAAATGCTGATTGAGGCATACTCACGACCAAATCCGTTTTCAAAAAAGATGAGGTGCTTTTAGCATGGTAAAAGAACATCAAGGGTCGCAGGCCCACCTGGCGGCAACGTTATTGGGCTTGATGGGATTTTGAATGTTGGTTGATATTGCGCGTGATTTTGGTTTGGATTTCGGAACCGCGGCAGTGGTGGTAATGCCTATATGCTTCCTTTTGGTCTATTTACGTTTCTTTTCGGTCCCCTAAGGGATCGATATGGAAAGACCCGAGTGATCATCGCCGCTTTCTTTGACACCGCAATTTTTAGTAGATTGGGTGCCTTTGCCTTTAACTTAGAATCCCTGGTCGTCATCCGGGCGATCAATGGCGCGCTTGTCGCGGCGATTCTCCCGGTTACCATGTCCTTTATGGGCGATTTGTTCCCAAAACCGAGGTCGCAAATGAACGCGATCGGTCGGGTGATGGGAATGTTCTTCTTAGGGCTGCTGCTGCGACGGCTATCGATGGGGGTTTGTCCTTTTTCGGTTCCTGGCGTTTGGTGTATCTGGCCTTTGGGATTGCCGAACTGATTCTATCATTTTTCATGATGCGGTATCTGGTATTGAGCGTGCCGACCGCCGAAGGCATGGGATTTCGCGCTGCTTATTTCAACGCCTTTTCGGTG
This sequence comes from Actinomycetota bacterium, assembly GCA_003567835.1. Classification (GTDB taxonomy): domain Bacteria; phylum Actinomycetota; class Humimicrobiia; order Humimicrobiales; family Humimicrobiaceae; genus Halolacustris; species Halolacustris primus. The sequence continues at coordinate 1,522 of PWYO01000198.1, forward strand.
CCGATGCTTTGGCGTACCGTGATGATTCTATTCCTCGTGGGCTTTGCCGTCTTCGGAAGTTTTACTTATCTAGGCGATTATTTGGTCGAAACGACGGGCTACAATATTTTAACGGTCGGCATCATTATGACGGTGTTCGGCCTCCCGGCATTTATCGGCGGTCGCCAGGTCGGTAATCTTCGGCAGCGCTTGGGACCTCGCCTCCTGATCTTTGCAGGGATCATCGGGGTGGCAGTGTGGGGAGCCCTGGGATACGATCTTGGTCTGTTCTTCGTTCTTCCTGTCCTGGTTGGATTCGGCTTTGCCTTTGTAATGTTATAGTCCACCATTTTAATGACCGCGCAGCAACAGTCACCTAAACAACGGGGCACGGTGATGTCATTGGCGTCTTATAATATGGTTGCCGGAGGAGGCATCGGCGTGATGATAAACGGTATGTTGTTATCCGAGTGGGGGTATCATGTCGTCTATTTGGTCGGAGGACCCGGAATTATACTGGCCGCCTTGCTCATTTATGCGGTGACGATTCACTCGTCACGCGCACAGTCAGAAGAAACCGCACGGTAGCAAGGATGTCAGGTGGTAATCGGGAACGTAAAGGTGACAGCAAAGCGGCTAAGAGAAACTCGCAGGTGGTTACGCATTGATCTTGGGAGATCGATTCCCCATGCGTTTCCCGAGCATGAATGCGACACGGCTTTTCGAGAACAGGTGCTTGTCACGTTTGAAAGATCGGATCTTCCACGCCTTAAGGGGAGCGCGAGGTGACGCGTTTGATCATGAGTTTGCTGGTGAGAGGATGGAGCGATTCAAGGGGGTGTCCGCCTGGCACGGCCCCTGGGCGAGGTTCGGGCATTCGTGATCGTGGCCTTCGGGTGTTTTTTTCGTATTTTAGGTGAAGCGGGCTACCGCATCGAACATCCAAGAGTCAGCCGGACAAATCAAGGATATGCGCGGCAACATGGAGTCTTTCGATGCCAGCCCTTCTTCTTGCTCCAATCTCCAGGTACCGTTGTCGACGTTCCCCTGAGGCCCCTCAAGGGGCTTCTCTGTTTGCTCGACAAGCGGCGGTTTGCCCCCTGGTTAGGGGCATTTATATCTTCAAGATAGCCGGTACCCGCCAGAAGTTCGGCCCATTAGGACATTTGATCGAGGTATAAAGTTCTCGCTCCGGGATCGACAAATTAGCGATTTGGGATTATCGGGTGGCAGCAGAAAGGGGCCAGAGCCGTAAGCGGACGAAAAGGACCAGGGCAATGAGTGAAAGGCTTGATGCTAGGTAGAAGGTGTTCTCAAAACCGACGGTGCCCGCCAAGCCCCCGAGGAGGGGTGCCATAATCATCAGCCCGATTTGCGTCCAGACCCCGGTGGCCGCCATCGCCAACGGCCCCTCAGCGGGGGGAACGGCGTTGAGCGCTAATAAGTTCATGGCGGGGAACATGGGACCCAGGCCCAAACCCAAAAGGAGCGAGGCCAATCCGATGGCCACCGGATGAAACACCGCGGGCAGGATCAAATTGCCCAATGCCATCAATCCCACCGAAGCGCTCAGGAGGGTGTAGAGGGTCATATAACGGGAAAGCTGGGAGAAGAACAGGCGGGTTAATAGGGCACCAAACTCTCGGATGGCGATCATGGCGCCGAGCATCATGGCGAGGGCGGGAAACCGGCTCTCAATAAAAAGCGGGAAAATGGTGTTGCCGAGACCCTGCCAGAGTATCACCATGAGAAAGCCAAAGAAGAGCGACATCCTCAAGGCTTCTTTGGTCCGAATAAGGTGGAACGCTTTTCGATAAGAAGCGGATACCATGCGACCAAACGGTCGGTCCGGTTGGGTCAGGTCAAGCGGGCGTAGCCACCACCCCAAGAGGTAGCCCACCCCGGATAAGATGGCGTACCAAATGAAGACCCAAGCAATTCCCTGATATTGCGCCACCACGCCCGCGATCAAGGGCCCGATGAGCGCCCCAACGCCCTGAAAGGCCGTGTTATAGCCTTGCATGGCGGCCCGATCGGAGGGGGGGGAA
>PWYO01000022.1 GCA_003567835.1 Actinomycetota bacterium
AAGCAGTAACTTATCTGAACAATAATTGTAGTTTTTTGGGATATAAAATAAAATTGGTACCATAAATGGATACCGTTACCCACAAGGATCAGACACTGAAAAAGGAACAACCAACATTGTATATACGCAAAGCTTTACCACAGGATTTAGACCGGGTGCTGCTGGTGGAACAACTGGCATTTGGCCATGATCAGGAAGCGCAGCTGGTCAGGGAACTTCTCAATGATCCCAGTGCACAACCTGTTGTATCTTTGATTGCTTTTCAAGGCGGCCGCGCTGTTGGTCATATTTTATTTACCTCAGCTACTTTAAAAGAAGCAAAAAGAGCCGTGTCCATTGCCATACTGGCTCCATTGGCAGTGGTCCCAGATGCCCAAAAGCAAGGAATTGGAGGAAAACTCATTCATAGGGGATTGGAGCTTTTAGCCAATGCGGGTATCCATTTCGTATTTGTCCTTGGGCATCCAGATTATTATCCCCGCTATGGATTTAAACCAGCAGGCAAATTAGGATTTAAGCCCCCATACCCCATAGCTGATGAACATGCAGATGCCTGGATGGTGCAAGCTCTTGGCAGAGGAGTGATGGGTCCTGTTGGGGGTAAGGTGCTTTGCGCTGAGGCATTAAACAAGCCCGAATATTGGAGTGAATAGCGTTTTTAGGATCTTGCCTATTTTTTACACCTTGGGCTTCTTGTTTGTAAAACATGTCCCAGCTTTATTGTCTAGGCATCGGTTCAATGGATGACTGAAAAAGGGGCTTTGGGTATGCAAAAATTTGTTAACTGACCGTAGACTGCGGGCAAAACCAGTATGATGGATATTTTTAAGGCCTTTGTGATTGAAAACGATCCTGCAGGTCAGGTGCCGAAGTATTCCCACAGTTTATTTAAATCGTTGTCACTTGCTTTTAGATGCCAGTCATCCAATAGAAGATTTTTTAATAGTGTTTTTGCTTGATCTGAATCCTTTTTAAAAACAGATAAAAAGCGCTTAAAAACATCGGGATTGATTTTATAAAGTTTGATGAGTTTTTCAATTTTATAATTTGAATTTTCTATATGGGTCGGCGTAAACATGCATTTCTGAGCCATTAAAGGGCAAGTAACTTGGTCTTTTTTCATCCCAAATTCAAAGAACATGCCGCATGCAGGACAATAATATTTCCCCATTGGCTTGTCCCCTAATATATCCATAAAGTCGAATTTTATTTTATGCTTTATATCCAATTCTTTAACCAAAACGGGCAGAGCACCCTGCATGATAGAAGAAAGCTTATCTTTATCCCAGTTTTTTTCGACATCTAGGAAAACAAAGGTTATTTCCTGTTCATTGACCCTCTGTGCAGTTTCTGCTCCGGAGACGATGATTAAAAAACTCTTCAATGTCTGCATGGGTTGTTTTTTATACTTGACCATCCAGTCCTTTAAAAGGTTGATGTATTCTTTGGCAAATCCCTCTCCAATTGTCAAGAAATCACCTTCTATTAGCTGGGATAATAATCTCTGGGGAAATTTTGGATAAAAAAGTCCCATCTTTTCAAAGCTTTCACTTGATTCAGGATGAAAATTTTCAATGGCAATCGGCGTATTTACGCACATCCTGGTCATAAATGGGCAAACTGGCTTATCGATGTTAAAAAACTTCTTACAGGTAACGCACCAGTATTGATTCGATTTTGAAATGCTTCCTTTTGGTAGATTGTTAATCTTTTGGGCCATTCTTTTTCTTTTTTCATTCATTTCCATAAAAGCTCCTTACGATAAAGAATGATTGACTTAAAATCATGCATATTATTTATAAAAATTTTGTGTCCAGTTATTGCCCGCATACGAGAAATCTTTAAAACTTTGCTATTTTTATTATACCACATTATTTTTCACCTAAAATAAGATATTATTCTGTTTATGGGGATTATGTAAAAAATTGGTACAAACAGAAGAACTTTTGGATGCCAATGTATCAAGTGGCCCTATTGCAGGTTTTGGGGGCATGGCTTGCCTGCAAGGTCTTCATTGCAGGCAACCAGCTTGGTGATAAGGTTTTGTTATCATAGAGGATACCATAGTAAAAGCCGATATACGCAGGCAATTAGAGCATGTAAAATGTCCAATCAGGGTAGCTTTGGGTTAAGCTTTTGCAAAACTTGCATGTTTTCTCATCTTAAAACGATAAATCAGCAAACAATTGGCTAAAAAAGCTGAATGAGAAAACCTGCTGGATCCCAGAAGCGGCATACGGTTTTCTTTTACCCATAGCAATGATTGCAGCAATGATGATTTGAAAGCTTGCTCCGCTCAACCAGGAACGAAATTATTTTTGCGCATGATAAGCATCCAGGGCTTCTATCAGGCGGTTAACATCTTCAAGATTATTGTATATATGCGGTGCAATTTGGATAAATCCCCCCTTATAATACGGCAGGGTTTTACTCTTTGCATATAGGTCAATTTTATACGCATGCAGGGTCTCAAACAGCTTATCGGCATCATGTTCATGGACGGCTACAATACCCATCCTATGGTTGGGGTCTTCTGGGGTAACAACCTTGATGTTATGCGCTTTTAAACCAGAAATTATGTTACCCGAAAGGTTAAGTATATGTTTATGAACATTTTCCATCCCCAAATCGAGCAGTATTTCGAGGCCCGGTTTGGTGTATGCCAGACTCATTAAGCTGGGCTTGCCCAGCTCAAAACGTGAAGCGTTTGAAACCAGTTTAAAATTATTAACATCAAAGCCCCCGGATACATATCCTGCACGGGATGGGATTTTATCCAGATGTTTTCTAGCAACATATAAAAATCCAATACCGGGTGCACCCAAAAGCCATTTCATGGCACAACAGCCATAAAAATCCACACCGCTTTCATGCAGGTTTAAATTTTCTGCACCTGCGCCCTGCGCACCGTCTATGATTAAAACTGCATCGCAGGCATGCGCGATTTCTGCCAATTTTGCGATGTCGTGCCGGAAGCCCTCAAAAGGTGAAACATGACAAACGCTTAAGGCTATGGTCCTGTCATCTATTGCTTTTTCTATATCCTGCATGTGAATGAAGCCGTCCCTTTGCTTTACTGGCCTGACTTCAATGCCATGATGCGAAGGGAGGAGCCAGGGATAGATGCTTGAGGGATAGGTAAAATCATCCACAACTACATTATCTCCCGGTTTTGCGCGTAATAAATCTGTGGCAATATTGATCGCCGATGATGTATTTTCAGTGATGGCAATTTCATCATGGTCGCAATGCATGAGCCTGGCAAAAAGATGTTTTACTTCCGTTGCAGTATGAACAGAATGATGATAGTAATCGCTGGGATTATAAGTGAGCGCATCAAGATGGTCCTGCATAGCCTCGGCAGCACGGGTATTGGCTGGTGCAATGCCGCCAGAAAATAAATACGTTCTGTTTTTAAAAACAGGAAATAGTTTTCGTGCTTCTGCTATTTTCAATGGTTCATTCTGTTATTGTATCAGTGACTTTTTAATCATAACATGCAGCATTTTTTTGTCTATGTTTCTCTATGTTTTATGTTCAATGAC
>PWYO01000335.1 GCA_003567835.1 Actinomycetota bacterium
AAAAAAATAGCCTCCCTGACCAAATTCTTTGGTTTTGGCTGTTCTGAAAAGATTTCGGGCTTAAACTGAATGAGCACAAGAACTTATCTTTTTGCACACCTTGCAAATTCAATGGATTAATTGTATAAGTTATTATAATAGAAAAATTCTTTTGCAAAAATAGAATGTTGATGCATGGCTGGCAATTTTGCTTTTACAACTGTAATATTTGATCTCGATGGCGTGGTTACCAGAACCGCCAAGGTTCATTGCGCAGCATGGAAAATTGTTTTTGATAATTTTCTAAAAAAGAGAAAACAAACAAACAACAACTGCTTCAACGAATTCTCTTATGAAAATGACTACCTTCCCTATGTTGATGGAAAACCCCGATATAAGGGGGTCCAATCCTTTTTAAACGCACGGAATATTCAACTTCCCCAAGGCAACCCTTCTGATTCCCCTGACGCAGAAACCATATGCGGCTTGGGCAACCAGAAAAATAAGGTCTTCCGAAAGGTGGCAAAAGAAAAGCCCATTGAAACATTTCAATCAACCATTGATCTGATTAAGGACTTACATGCCAATGGCATACATGTTGGATTAGCCACTTCCAGCAAAAACGGCCGGCTGGTGTTAAAAGAAGCTGGCCTTGAAAACCTTTTTGAAACCTGTGTAGACGGCATTGTTTCTGCAGAACTGGGTCTGAAAGGCAAACCTGAAAGTGACATATTTATTCAAGCAGCAGAAAACCTGGGCGCAAAACCCAGCCAGTCTGTGGTTGTTGAAGATGCAGTATCAGGGGTCAAAGCAGGCAAAAACGGGCAGTTTGGCTTAGTGATAGGCCTGGCCAGAAAGCATAATGCTCAAAGCCTTTTACATCATGGAGCAGATATTGTTTTAGATGACCTCCAAGGTGTATCCGCCAGGCAAATTGATCAATGGTTTAGGAATACTGCAAACTCAAAACCAAGGATCATACAATCAGTAAACAAATAAGCAATTTTTTTGACGAAAAACATAAGATCCGGGAACTTCTTTGCGAAAAAGAAGCCTTCATCTTTTTAGATTATGATGGCACCTTGACTCCCATTGTTTCCACCCCGGATCTGGCAGTCCTCAGTGATGCCATGAAAGCAATCCTAAAAAAGCTGGTCAGCAAATATACCGTATCCATCATCAGCGGCCGGGCCACCGATGATGTCCGTTCCAAGGTAAACATGGACAATATATACTATGCAGGCAGCCATGGATTCGAAATTGTCCAGCCAGACGGCAAAAAAATCATCAATGAGGAGGCAAACCGCTTAAGGAAAATTAAGAATGAAGCACTAGAAGAACTCAAAAAGAAGACTGCACATATCAAAGGAGCCTTCATAGAGGATGTCAAATACACAGTCTCCTGCCATTACCGGCTGGTGCCTGAAGCGCATGCAGCTGAGTTTAAGGAAATCGTAAAAAGAATTGTGGGCAATTATTCAGAATTAAAACTGACTGAAGGAAAAAAAGTGCTGGAAGTAAGGCCCAATCTTGATTGGGACAAAGGGAAAGCTGTTAACTGGATATTGGACGCTCTTGGATATAATCCTGCTAAGAATTCAGCCATCTATATAGGGGACGATAGAACAGATGAAGATGCTTTTGCTGTTTTAAAAGACCGCGGTTTTGGTATTCTGGTAGCTGAAGACAATCGGCCTACCCAAGCAAAATATAAGGTCAAAACGGTACATGAGGTCAAGCGTCTCTTGTCTTATTTTGTAGAGTTGGCCTCATGAATGGTTGGAAATTAACGTACCATGATTTTGTACCAAAACAGGAGCTTTTAAGGGAAACGCTGACCACCCTGGGAAATGGATACATCGGCACAAGGGGAGCTGCCTGCGAAACAGGGCCCTCGGATATCCATTATCCGGGAACATATATAGCCGGTGTTTACAATAACCTGCCTACCAAGATCGCAGGAAAGACCATCTACAATGAGGATTTTGTCAACTGTCCCAACTGGCTGGTATTCAGGTACAAGATCGATGACGGCCCGTGGTTCCATTATTTTGAAGCCAAAATCTTGGATTACAAGCTTGAACTGGATATGCATAACGGCGTTCTTTTAAAGCATTTCCGATTCCAGGATGCAAAGGGGCGCATCACCAGCATAACCCACCAGCGGATTGTATCCATGGCCGATCCCCACCTGATGGCATTTGTTTACACCTTTAGGCCTGAGAATTATGCCGGGAAAATAACCATATTTACCGGACTTGACGGCCAGGTAGTAAACAGTGGCGTAGACCGGTATAAACAATTGAACAATAAGCATTTGGTTCCGGTTGACGTAGGCAATTTTGGCGAAGACGGCATCTTTCTGCGGTCCAAGACAACGCATAGTAAAATTAAGATTAGTGAAGCCATGCGCACCTTTGCCTATAAAGACCATAAAAGGTTTTTTCCGGAATTAAATCTGGTTCAGTTCGGCAGGCATTCTTGCATGCATGAACTTGTACTTGATGTGCAAAAAAACCACCGCTATTCTGTTGAAAAGATCGTTGCTGTCTATACTTCAAAAGATCAAGGTATTACCGATGATCTCCAAGAAGCCATACAAAAAGCAGGACAGGCTCATAGTTTTTCTCAATTATATGACAATCACAAACAAAAATGGAAAAAACTCTGGTCGCTTTTTGATATTGAGCTTGATGGAGATGATTTTTTTCAAAAAGTGCTCAGGCTTCACACTTTTCATCTTTTACAGACAGCGTCATGCCACAATCAGTCCATAGACGCGGGAATGCCGGCCAGAGGCCTGCATGGAGAGGCATACCGGGGCCATATCTTCTGGGATGAACTTTTTATTTTGCCTTTCTATGACATAAGGGCGCCCGAGATTTCACGGGCTTTACTAATGTACCGTTACCGAAGACTGGGCGCAGCAAAAAAATATGCAGCCCAGCATGGCTACAAGGGCGCCATGTATCCCTGGCAGTCTGCTTCTACTGGAGATGAAACAACACAGATTATGCATCTAAACCCCCTATCAGGCAACTGGGGACCGGACTACAGCGCAAACCAGCGCCATGTTTCAGCAGCCATAGCTTATAATGTGTGGAAATATTATTACGCTTCAGCAGATGACCAGTTTTTACAGGATTATGGTGCTGAGATGATCATAGAAATTGCGCATTTCTGGTCCAGTATCTCTGAATATAATACTAAAACCGGGCGTTATGATATTTCGGGCGTTATGGGTCCTGATGAATTCCATGAAAAATATCCGGATTCCAAAGAAGGCGGCCTGAAGAATAATGCATACACCAATGTTATGGCTGTATGGGTAATCGAAAAGGCATTGTTTATATTGGACCACTTGCTGTCCCCGAAAAAAAGAAAAGTACTTCTAAGCAAGGCAGGCATCAATCAGCAGGAATTGGAACGCTGGCATGATATTACCAAAAAAATGACCATCATTATAAATGAAAACGGCATAATCAGCCAATTTGAAGGATATATGGATCTAGAAGAGCTTGACTGGGATTATT
>PWYO01000230.1 GCA_003567835.1 Actinomycetota bacterium
GCAGCTGCCATCCCTGGCCTACAGTGGACACATCTGCAATATTGCCAATGATGAGGAATGCAGCCACGAAACCGTAAAATCCCTGGGTGCCGGGAAGCACCACCAGTATAAACAGGCTCCCAAATTTCGAAGGGTCTTCGGACAGCACCCCGGCGGCTGCTTTGCCTGGAAAGCTGATTCCCAGCGCAGAGCCGATACCGGCCATAAATGCTGCGATCCCTGCTCCCGCAAAAGCAAGAGAGATGCCCATTGCAACGTCATTATTCATCGTATACGCTCCTTATTTGTCCACTATTGATATGTATTTGTTTCTATTTTTTAATACTTGGAAAGGTTTTCCCCCGCCCACATAAAATTTCTGGAAAAACTCCACATACTGCAGCCTCAGGGTGTGCACAAAACCGCCCAGCATATTGATGCCCAGGTTAAAAATATGGGCAAAGATGAGCACCGCCACGGCAATCACCACGCCCACAACCGTGTTGGCCATGTCAAAGGCGATCTGGTTGATGGCCACCCCGATGCCTGCGGTAACCAGCCCCAGGGCCATGAGGCGGATATAGGAGAGCACATCGCCAAGATAAGAGGTTAGCCCATTTACAATGGTCAGGTTTAAAAAGCCCAAAAAAAGCCTGAATCCCCAGCTTTTCACATCTCTGGCTGAAAACAGGATGATCACCAGCGAGGAGGGGATAATCAGCCAGACCAGATGCAGGACAATATGGCTAGGAAAAAGCGGAGCGGCTACCAGCTGCATGCTCACCGCAATTTCCGTAGAAAGCAGGATGATGACCAGAGAGGTGACAATCAGGGTCCAGGGCAGGGCATTAAAAAACGCTTCACCCCAGTTTCTATTCCTCAAATTGTCTACAAATTTGATCAGCAGGCCAAAGACAACCTGCACCACACCCAGCAGCAGGGCCAGCCTGAAGAAGGCCATGGCCCCGGCGTCGGTGGCGATGGGATCTCCCAGAAAAGCCCATTGTCGCGTAATATGGCCCAGGCCCAGGTGTTCGGGAAGATCGCCGAACCATCCATTAAACATGACCCCCGCCAGTATGGTAAACAAACCCCCGAAGAAAAACAGCAATAAAAAATTCTTGGCTTTCTTGAGCTTATAGGCAAAGATTAAAGTCAGAACCACCAGCAGAAACCCGTATCCTGCATCGGTCAAACAAAGCCCAAAAAACAGGGCAAAAAATATGGACACCAGGGGGGTGGGGTCGATCTCAAAATAACGGGGGACCCCGTATAGATTGACGATAATCTCAAAAGGTTTAAACAAGGGTTTGTTTTTTAAAGCGGTAGGCCTGACTTCCCCTTCTGCCGGTTCAATATCCATAACTCTGGTGGCCGTGAAGGAATCCAGGATTTTGTACACGGTTTCTGTTTGATCCTGCTCCACCCAGGCCGTATAAAAAGCGACAGAATCCGTAGAAAAACCAAAATTGATGGCATCCTCTATATCCCGGTTGTTTTCCAGATAATCCAGATACACGGTCAATGGGACCTCATAGGCCTCCCTTGCTTTTCGCATGTCATGGACCAATCTCTGCCTGCGGTTTTTGCGCAGCTCAACGGTTTTGGACAGCCTTTCAGTGTTCTGGTCCACGGTTCCCTTGTAGCTTGAAAAATCCCCTTCTTCAAATTCCAGGCCGGAAAGATAGGATTCAGCTTGCTTTTTATGGGCCTGGTGGTAGGCAATAATCCACACAGACTGCCCCTTGCTGCAGCCCAATTTTTCCACAGAAATGTTTTTTTTGGCCATCTTTTGCACACAGCCCTGCACTTCTTTGGTCTTGCCCTGCAGTTTGATGAGCCTGATGCAGTACAGTGTAAAGCTGCCCAGCTCCTCCAGGTTTCCCTTAAAGGCGCACCAGGGAGAAAGGGCCTCAATCTGCCCGCAGATGGCCTTTATCTCGGAATCGAGGATGTTTATTTCTTCTTGGGTACTCCTGATGTCCTGGAGCACCTGCTCAAAATTATAGGAGGCAAGCATCTTGTCATACTGGTCCCTTGCTAAGACCAGTTTTCCCGCTTTTTCTCCCGGTTTTTTCTTTTCCTTGTATTTTTCTAAACTGGCTAGCCCTCGTTTGGCTTTGGAGCTATGTTCTTCATTGACGGAAGCTTGGGTCTGCTGGGGCTCCATTTTTTGTGTATAGGGCCTCAGTTCAACCAGGGAGGCATCTTTGAGCTTGTTGAGCACGGCTTCTTCTTCGGATTTATGCGTAACAATGAGCAGTTTGTTGAGTCTTGCTACACCCATTAATCAAAAACCTTTTTTATAATCCAATCAATGGCTTTTTTTTGCTTTTTGTCCCCGGTCTTTCGGATTTTGTCCAAGTCCTGGTCCAATCGGCCGCGGATTTGTTCAATTTCCTGGGCTGCATCCGCCACGGCCCGGTTGGCCCCGTCTTTTATGAGATTTTTGGCTTCCTTTTCGCCCTGTGCTTGGATTTGTCTGCACCGGCGGTAGGCATCTTCTACAATCTCTGAGGACTCAGCCTTGGCTTGGTCGATGATTTGGGCGGATTTTTGCTCGGCCTGCTTAATTTGATCGATGATATTTTTAACCACTACCATTTTTTTTGGCTCATGCAATTTTTACCCATTGGCAATATGTTAAATAGTACCAATAAAGCCTTTTATGTTCAATAAGAAAAAAAATAGTGCCAAAACTGTGCTGGACGCCGTGCCGGCCAAAAAACCGGCTGCAGGGGGACTGTTTGCCCGGGCTTAAAGGGCGCAGCAGGATTGCCTGAACACATAAGGCAGCCCGTTTTGGGCGGCATAGGCCACCGTTTGCTGGCTGGGAAAGGCGATGGCTCCAATGCCCAGCCGGATTAAGGCCTGTTCCAGGGCTGCGGTTTGTTTGCCTGGGGGTTTGGCGCAGCCAAAAGAGAGGGGCAGCTGGGGAGCGAGCCTTCGGGCATAGCCGATTAAAGCGGCAATCCTTTCCTGGTCTACTCTGGGCGGCTGGAAATCGATGCTTGCTGAAATCTTTTTTACAATCACAAACACCAGTGCATCCGCGCCCAGGGCCACCGCTTTTTTGACCGCCCCAAAATCTTCTTTTAGCTTGGGGCCTCCCAGGCCCATGATGATATGGGGTATCACCTTTAGTTTTTGCCCTTTTAAAAGACGGATGGTCTCATAGAAATGTTCAGGTGTAAAGCCTTTTAGCCCATAGACCTCGGCAATGGCTTTTTTGCTTGCCATGAGGTTGGTCAGCACCCCGTCTATGCCCAGGCCCTTTAAAGACCGGGCTTGTGCACGGTCCATAAAACCGGTATGCACCAGGACCTTAAGCCGGGGGTGTTCTTTTTTGATTTGGGCGATCCCTTCCAGAACCGGATCCAGGCAAAGGATGCCCTGTTTGCTGAAGCCTCCGCTGATCAGCATGCCTTCCAGGTTCTGGGGTCCCAGCCGGTCCACCAGGCCGGTCAGCTGATCCGAGGTTTTGGCCTCAGCCATGCTTTTTAGC
>PWYO01000347.1 GCA_003567835.1 Actinomycetota bacterium
ATGTTTGCCTCCTTTTTTAATTTTCACCTAATCGTATTCTCACATCACCAGCGATTGCGCCCTTTCCTTCTGTTTTCACAAAAAGCGGGTTGATGTCCATTTCAATGATTTCAGGAAAATCGATCACCATTTGAGAAATTTTTAACAGCACATCAATGATGCTTTCTATATCTGAAGGTTGCTCGCCCCTCGAACCTTTGAGAAGCTGCACAGCCTTAATTTCATTGATCATTTCTTGGGCATCCTCCCTGGTTATAGGTGCAATCCGAAAGGAGACATCTTTTAATACTTCGACATAAATGCCTCCAAGGCCAAACATAATCATGGGCCCAAACTGGGGATCATTGTTGATGCCGATGATGGTTTCTTTTTTAAGCTCCACCATTTCCTGGATCAGGATTCCCTTAATATTGGCGTCAGGCATATATCGCTTTACATCCCAGAGCATTTGTTCAAATTCTTCAACCAGCTCTTCCTTGCTTTCTATGCCCACCTTGATGCCGCCCACATCTGTTTTGTGCAAAATGGTGGGGGAAACAATCTTTAATACCACAGGATAACCGATATTTTGGGCAATGTTGACGGCTTCATCCACATCCTTGGCCAATTTTGCTTGGGGGATCGCAATATCATAGGCCTTGAGCACCTTTCTGGCTTCAATCTCTCCCAGATTATACCTTTCTTCTTTGATTCTCCGGTCAAAAAGCTTTCTCACCTTCTTCTTATCAGCCTTAAACTTTTTGGGAGGCTGGGATTGCCTGTTTTTCCATAAATTGTACTCGATCATCACTTTTAATGCTTCCACTGCGGATTCGGGTATATCATAATTGGGTATGCCTTTATCTCTGAGATACTGTATGCCTTTTTGCACCGAGGCACCGCCCATAAAACAACCGATCATAGGCACCTTTTCGGTGCAGTCTTTAAGTTCTTCAACAATGGCTTGTGCTGTCTTATAGGGCTGGGTGACTGCCTGGGGGGTAAGAATAACAATAACCGCATCCACATTTTGATCACCCAATACGGTTTCCACTGTTTTTTGGTATCTGTCTGCACCTGCATCCCCCAACACATCGATAGGGTTATAAAAGTTGGCCGCAGCTGGTAAAAACTCTTTTAGCCGATCAATGGTTTCTGTGTCCAGCGCTGCTAAAGATATACCACTTAGCTCACAGGCATCGGTGGCCATGATGCCCGGTCCGCCTGCATTTGTTATTATTGCAACTTTTTTGCCTTTAGGCAATGGTTGATTTGCAAAAGTATTGGCATAATCAAACAGGTTTTTGATAGTATGGGCCCGTATAATGCCCGACTGCTTAAATGATGCATTATAAGCGGCTCCCGAGCCGGCCAGGGTACCGGTATGCGAGGATACTGCTTTGGCTCCGGCACTGGTATTGCCGGCTTTGACTACAATGATGGGCTTATGCTTGGAGACCTCACTGCAGATATTGATAAATTCCCTACCGTCTTTGACCCCCTCCAGATAGGCAGTAATGACATTGCAGCTGTCATCATCTTTTAAATAAGCTATGCAGTCATTTTCTGAAATATCTGCTTTATTGCCCAAAGACACAAATTTTGAGATCCCCATATTGGCATATTTTGCCCAGTCCAGCACCGAAGTGCCTAAAGCCCCGGACTGAGAGATAAAACTGATATTGCCGGGCATGGGGAGGGTGGGTGAAAAGGATGCGTCTATAGGCTGTGAAGTATTAATCATACCCAGACAATTGGGACCCAATATGCGGATGCCGTATTCTTTGGCTTTTTTCACCAGCTTCATTTCCAGTTTGGCGCCTTCTTTTCCTACCTCTTTGAAGCCGGCGGAGATGATAATAGCCGCACCTACTTTTTTTTGATAACATTCATCCAGCACAGAAAGCACATGTTTTCCAGGGATTACAATGACCGCTAAATCAATGTCCTGTGCCACTTCCAAAATGGAATTATAGCATTTTAGACCATGGATGATGTCCGTCTTGGGGTTTATGGGAAAGATCCTGCCTTCAAATTTGGAATTAATAATATTGTTGAGGATGGTGTTCCCCACTTTTCCGCTTTCCCTGGAAGCCCCTATAACTGCAACCGAGGAGGGACAAAATAAACTATCCAAACTCACCGTTTACCTCCAATTATTGTACAAACATATCATTATTTTTCCTTTTCCTGGGCAATAATCTCTTGATTATTGTAATATCCGCAACCCTCACAAACATGATGGGCCAGTTTCTTGCTGTGGCATCTTGGACAATCCACGATATTTGAAACCTTCAAGCCGTGATGGCTTCTGCGTTTATCCCTTTTCGTGCTGGAAGTTCTTCTTTTGGGAACTGCCATTACAAACACCTCCTAGTATAAGACGTTACAAACCTGTTATAAGCAAAACAACCACAATACTATAACATATAGTGTCATTAATTCAATCCTGTTTTTCAGATTTAAGGGTTGCCTTAAACTGTTCCCTGCCCTTTTCTACTGCAGAGAGGAGTTTGTGCAGAACAGCTTCCAGATTGGCCAATTTTTCATCCGCATAATCTTCCGCTTCAAGCCGAATGGTTCTCGCTTTGGCTTCAACCATAGACATCAGTTCTTCCGCTTTTTTATTGGCATTCTTTAACACCTCTGTTTCGCTGACCAAGACCCTGGACCGCTCTTCAGCATCTTTTACGATTCGGGATGATTGCCTCTTGGCCTCCTCAATCATGCCCTCTCTTTCCTTGACAATCCATCGAGCCTGCTTCAATTCTTCGGGCAGTATGCTGCGCAATTCGTCAAGCAGGTCATACAGTTCGTTTTCATTGATTATGGCGTTGGATGAAAAAGGAAGCTTTTTGCTTTTCTCTACCATTTCTTCAATTTTATCAATCATTTCTAAAGCATCCATATCTCACTCTCCCATTTCTTTAATCAAAATTATCATTTTTAAAAGTATCAAGTATCTCATCATGGATTTCAGGGGGCACCAATCCTTTTATGCAACCATCCAAACCAGCTATTTCTTTTACCACGCTGGAACTTAAATAGGCATATTTGGGATTGGTCATCAAAAAAAGCGTTTCTGCCTGAGGATTCAGCTTTTTATTGATCTGGGCCATTTGAAATTCGTACTCAAAATCAGAAATGGCCCTAAGGCCCTTTACAATGACTTTAGCATTGACCTCTTTGGCAAGCTCAACCAGAAGCTGATCAAATGCGATCACCCGAATATTTTTCAACCCTACCAGGCTCTTTTTGACAAAATGAATCCTTTTATCCAAAGAATAAAGCGGTCTCTTTTTTCTATTATTGGAAACAGCCACAATAACCATCTCAAAGATCTTGGAACATCGGATGATGATGTCTTTGTGGCCTTCGGTTATAGGGTCATAAGAGCCGGGGCAAATTGCAGTTTTTTCCATAAAGCCCTTTCTTTAAGGTGTTAAATAAGAGACCTTCTTGTCTCCAAAAGAAGATTCTTTTACTATATTAA
>PWYO01000272.1 GCA_003567835.1 Actinomycetota bacterium
GCCCAGAAAGGTTCAACGAGTGGTACCGGGCATTGCCGTAAGCCCAGCGCGGCCTGTTTGGCAAAAACGATGTTATCCATGTCCAAGCTTTCCATTCATTTGGTTAGACCCGGCAGCTTATTGCCTTTAAGCGGCTACAATACCTGATATTCTATTTCTTGGTGACTTGCTTGGGCATACGTACAAAACGGATGTTGACTGGGTAGCGGTAATAGATGCCTTTGCTGGCCCTTATGATGCCCATAATACAGAAAGCATAATCGCAGACCGCTATAATCAGCAAAAATAAGACACCCAGCAAAATCAGCGCCATGGGGGGAATGAAAAAATATAAAAAGCCCAGAAGCAAAAAGCTTCCTAAATAGGCCACAGCCACGGTGATCTGAAAATTGAGAGCTTCTCTGGCCTGATGCCTGCCCAGCCCTTCTTCAGGTTTGGCCAGGTAAGCAATCAAAGGGCCAAGAAAACCGGTTAAAAGACCCAAGAGGTGGGCTATGGCCGCCAGAACACGGTCATCTTTGTCATGCAAAACAGGTTCCTTTCTATCCTGATTGGCAAACACTCCAAGTACATGCAAGCGGGACAACCAAAGCCTATTGGCCAGCTTATCAGGCAGCCCGCCTTTTGATCGCCGCAATATGGGTGCAGCAGCTCCATAAGGGGCTAAAAAAATGGGGAGACACCGTAAAAAGTCTGGACGCCTCTTCTTGATGTCTCCCCATTTATCGTTTAACATATTACCACATCTGTATGTTCTTTTAAAGAACCTATTGGAAAGAATCTGCAGCGAACAAAGTCTGCAGTCTGCTCTCATGCCTGTCAATCAGATATGGTTTCTTGCAGCTCTTCTTCTGCTTCCATTTCCTGTTCAAAAGTGGTAGCCTCCGGCGGTTCAATCTCTTGGGGAAGATCGGTGCCCTCATGCAGGTCCCCAAGATCAATGAGGGGCACAATCCCGTCAGGCAGTATCCCCCAGCTGATATTGGGAGAAAGCTTTTGGATAAACTCCAGTTGAATAATCTCTGGATAGACCCGCAAAGACTGGCCCCTGATGGTAATCTGCTCCGCTTCTGCCTCCGCCTTGATGATGGTCTGCTCTTTTCTGATTCTTTCCTGCTCCAGGACATTTCTTTCCACTACGATTCTTTCTTCGGCGATCTGTTTTTCCTCAAGCACAGCAAAATACTCCTCGGTAAAATCAATCTTTCTGAGCAAAAATTCGTCCAGAATGATCCCATTGGCTTCAAACCGGGGCCTCAAGGTGGTCTCCAGCTCTTCCTGAACATCAAAAACCTGCTCGGAATACAGCTGGAAGGCGGTATATCTTTTGGGGATGTTTCTGGCCAAAGACCTTGCCTCGGCTTTGACGATCTTTTCCACCAGCTCATCCATGGTGCCTATATTGTTTAACACCCATTCCGCCTGGTTTCCGTCAATGGAAAACCGGATGGTATATTTTAACTGCACCTGCTGTCCGTCAGAAGAAGTGGTATCCACCGAAAAATCGGTATAATTGGCCCGGCTTACATCCGGCTGATCGCTGGTCTCATAGGTAACCTGCCGGGTGGAATAGTTGACCGTGCTCTGCACAAAAGGCACTTTAAAGTGCAGGCCGGGCTCAAAGGTGACCCCTATGGTACGCCCAAACTGGGTCAAAACCTGTACATTTCCTGCCTGCACCACCACGATAGCATTGAACAGGACAACCAAGGCAATGACAAAAACCACCACGCCTATGATGATTTTGGGTACAATTTTTGAAGGTGTTTTCATGTTTTTTCCTTTCTTTTGCTTATTTTTAAAAAATACTGTTTTTGCTGATTAACTGTATAAGTATATACCAACTGGTCCAATAGTGCACAAACACCATAATCGGGGTAACATCCTGTTGTATACAGCTTACCGTCCATGGATTCCACCCGTTTCACTTTTGGGCCTTTTTTTTGGTATCATAGAGGCAATATCACCATGTTTTGGCCAAAGGGAAAAAAGCCATGCAAAAACAAAACAAAAAGGTATTGCTGATTAACCCCAACCAGATGAAACCCCCCATAGCGCCCCTGGGACTGGAATATGTGGGCGCATATTTGAGAAAAAACCAGGTAGCGGTCCACCTGCTGGACCTGGCCTGGGAAGCCAGCCCTTTTCAGGCCCTGGAGGACCATATAAACCAAAGCTATGACCTGGTAGGCATTTCTGTCCGCAATATCGATGACAGCAGTTTTGCCACCAGAGACTTTGTGCTGGAACCGATAGCAAAACTGGTCCGCTTTATCCAAAAAAAGACCCGGACACCAGTGGTGCTGGGGGGCTGCGGTTTCTCATTAATGGGTCAAGCTGTGCTTGCCTACTGCGGGGCTCCCTGGGGCATTGCCGGTGACGGGGAACGTTCCCTGCTCAAGCTGCTGCATGCTTTCGCCAACCGGGAAAGCCCCTGGGGCATAGAGGGCCTGATGTACAGAAATGGCCATAAAGTAACCAGCAATCCCCCTGCCTGGGCCAGCATCCCTGAGCGTGTTCAGGCATGGCGGGGCCTTGTAGACCACAAACGCTATTTTACAGAAGGGGGTCAAGCAGGCATTGAAACCAAAAGGGGCTGTCCCCACAACTGCATATACTGTGCCGATCCCTTGGCCAAGGGCACAAAGGTCAGAACCAGGGATATCCCCCAGGTCCTGGATGAATTATCCTATCTGGCTGACTTGGGTATTGGCTGCTTTCACTTCTGTGATTCCGAGTTCAATGTGGGGCTGGAGCATGCCGAAGAGCTCTGTGCCCGGCTGATCGCAGACCGGCGCCTGAACAACATCATCTGGTATGCGTATGCTGCACCGCGGCCTTTTCCCGCCAGGCTGGCCAAACGAATGCGGCAGGCAGGCTGCGCGGGCATCAATTTTGGGGCCGACCACGGAAATAAAAAGATCTTGGAAAACCTGGGCAAAGATTATGGCCCCCGGGACATCACCGCCGCAGTCCAAACAGCCAGCGATGCAGGCATGGCAGTCATGGCAGACCTGCTGCTGGGCGGGCCCGGGGAGACAGCGGATACCATTGCCCAGACCATACAATTTGCCAAATCCTTGCCGGCAGCAGCCATCGGAGCCAATATGGGCATCCGGATATATCCGGGTACAGCACTGGCTGCCCTGGTTCAAAAAGAAGGATTCAGTGACCAGAATGCCAACCTGCATGGCGTAATTGCTGGAAACCAAACTATGCTCAAGCCTGTGTTTTACCTCTCCAGCAAAGCAGGCAAAGGGATAGCCCAAAAAATAGGGAGGCTGGTCGGTGGTGACCGGCGTTTTATGTTTATGTCCCGCGCACCGGATAGCTATAATTATAATCAGAACCAGGCTTTGGTTCAGGCCATAAAAAAGGGAAAGCGGGGGGCATACTGGCATATCCTGTCCCAACCATAAGGTTTATGCATTTTTTTGACTTAAGGCGAAAACCTCTGGTAAAATGACTCTGA
>PWYO01000162.1 GCA_003567835.1 Actinomycetota bacterium
ATTGCCCCCCCCTTATAAGTAGCCCCTACAGGCAAAAGAAGCGGCACTATAACCAAAACGTGGTCCTGCTTGGTAAAATTGTTATTGTGCTCTCTACATGCGGCATCATCTATAAAAGCATAATCTCCTCGATATGGTAACAAATGTATGCCATGGGCGCTTTGCATCCAAGCATTTTACTAATACGTAAACAATGGCTTCCGGACCTTTTTAAAAAGATTAAAATATTGGTTTTTTCTCTTTTGGGACAATTTTTTAGAATCATGCATCCAGTGTAGAGCCCATTTAGGTCCAATCTCCAGCATAAAGCTCCATTGCACAGGAATTATTCTTTATATATGTTTGCCATTCATATTATAATAAGTCAAAAGTGTTACGAAATCATGGGAGGTTCTATGACGGATGCAAAAAACACCATTCAATTCGCCAAAAGGATTCTAGAGGTTGAGGAAAGTCCCACCTTTGCCTTGGAAAAAAAAGCCGATGCCCTGGATATCGATCTAAAAAAAGAAGGCAAATCAATTATCAGGTTTGGTATAGGGCAGCCAGATTTTCATACCCCTGCCAATATTAAGGAAGCAGGGAAAAAGGCCATCGACCAGAATAAAACAAAATATACTGCCAGTACAGGCATCAAAGAACTGAAACAGGCAGTTGTGGACAAGTTTAAAAATGAGAATGGCCTGGATTACAGCATTGAAAATATCCTGGTTGGCAATGGGGCTAAACACATACTGGACGATATCATGCGGGTTCTGGTCAACAGCGGAGAAAAAGTTATTATTCCCAAACCTTACTGGGTCAGCTACAGCCAGCAGGTCATCCTTTCCGAAGGCATCCCCTTATTTGTGGATTTCAAGCAGGACCTAAAGATGGATGTGGACCACCTAAAAAGCCTGGTCAGAGACAATGACCAAATAAAGCTGCTGATTTTAAACAGTCCCAACAACCCCACTGGGGCAGTCTATTCCAAGCAGGAAATGGAACAGATAGCAAAAATTTGTCTGGATAACCATATCATCATAATTGCAGATGAGGTGTATGAAAAATTTCTTTTTGGAGATGCCCGGCATTACAGTATCGCTGCATTAAGCCCCCAGATGAAACAAAACACCATAACCCTTAATGCCGCGTCAAAAACCTATGCCATGACTGGCTGGAGAATCGGGTATTGTGCTGCGGACCAAAAGATCATTGCTCAGATGACCAAAGTGCATGATCAGTCAACCTCCAATCCATGCAGCATCGCACAATGGGCAGCCATAGAAGCGCTTCAGGGCAGCCAGGATTCTGTTAAAGCCATGCGTGATGAATATGAACGAAGAAGAGACTATATTTATCAGAGGATCTCCGCAATAGAGGGGATTAAGTGCCTCAATCCCCAAGGCGCTTTCTATATCTTTCCAGATGTATCGGGGCTGTTTGGCAACGGCATCAAAGATTCATTTGATTTTGCTGACCGACTGCTGGAGGAAGCTTCGGTGGCAGTGGTGCCTGGAGGAGCATTTGGCGCAGATGACTATATCAGGATCAGCTATGCCGCCTCTTTGGACAAAATCAAGGAAGGCATGAATAGGCTGCAGAATTTTTGTGAGACCCTATAGCCGCCCATTAACCGGCAGTAGGGGATAACCTGAAAGCTATACAAACATTTTCTTAACTCGGTGTATGGTTGTGTTGGTTTTGTGCAGCTTATAGCAGGGTTTTACCATGCCCGCAAAAAAACAAACAGCATGGATAGGGATATTTGCTTTCAAAAAATGAAGTAATAGTGCAAAAAGCTAACAAAAGAGGCTAATTCCTTTATTCCCATTCGGGTTTGTGAACCCTATGATTTTTTTATAAATTGGCCCCTTTTAAGTGCTGGAGTTAAAAAAATATAAAATTGTGATTGAATAAAACCACAATGGATTATAGAATGTAAGCGACAAAAAAATAATACAATTATGAATACTAAAAAATTACACACAAAAGGCTTTTCTTTTCTTCTAATATTAACCATATATCTTATTGCTTTTGCTGCCGCTGCCTTGGCCTTTATGGCCTTTCCCCATTACCATCTTGTGCTTTCCACTTTTATTGCCAATGTGGTCGCCACCTTGGTGGTATGGCTGTTCGGGATCATTTTTAAAAACTCCAGTATTTATGACCCTTATTGGAGTGTTGCCCCAATCATCATTATAGTATTCTGGATACTCAGGATACCGGGTTTGGTATTGAGTGACCTGCTTTTTTTGATTGCCATTGTTGTCTGGGGAACCAGACTCACTTTTAATTGGGCCATTCGCTGGAAAGGTTTGGGTCACCAGGATTGGCGCTACACTTTTTTTAAGAATAAGGCTCCCCAGCTTTGGTTTTTTACCAACCTCTTTGGAATCAACCTTATGCCCACAATAATCGTTTACCTGGCTCTTTTGCCCGCCTATTATGCCTTAGGTCATACAATTAGGATCCCTGTTTTGGCTGCTTTTGGTTTTTTGGTTTGCCTGGGATCAACCCTGATTCAATTTATCGCAGACCGTCAGATGGACACATTTAAAAAAAGCGCATCCAAGCAGCATTACATTGATCAAGGCTTATGGAGGTATTCCCGCCACCCCAATTATCTTGGCGAGGTTGCTTTCTGGTGGGGAATATGGTTGATGCAGCTGGGTATTCTTTTTGGATTTTGGATTACAGTCATCGGCCCTTTGGTAATGACTCTTCTATTTATTTTTATAAGCATTCCCCTCATGGAAAAACATATTTTGGCATTAAAACCTGATTATGCACAGTACCAGAACCGGGTACCTATGATCCTTCCCTGGTTTAGGAGCAAGAAAACTATTGAAGATTTGAAAGCTGATGGCTAGTTTTCGCCTTCCTTTTTTTCTGCAGGATGAAAGAAACAGACAAATCTAAAGTTATAGTAGTTGGGCTCAGTCATGAATGCAAAACAGAATAGGGCCAAAAGGGCTCTTGCGGAAAAAGGCCAACAAATGTCCTAACTGTCTATTTCAATGGTCACATCTGCAGGCATTCCAGGTTTTAGCTTCAGCTGGGGATTGTCTATGGCTATGGTAACCTTGTAAACTGTGGTAACCCTTTCTTCTTTGGTCTGGATATTTTTAGGTGTAAATTCTGCCTCATCAGCAATCCTTACCACATGCCCTGCAAATTCTTGGTCTGGATTGAATCTACAGAAATGTGTGTTAATGGTTCCTTATTAAATTAGCTTAAAATAGTGGTTTTTGGAATATTTTTATAAAAAGGGCCAAATTGGAGAATATACATATAACAAATTATCAATAATCTTTGGTGTGGGATTTAAACCGCCTGGTACAAGATAACCCGCGGGACTTCCCGCGGGTTATCTTTCTACATGTTTAGATTTATTAGTCGGTTTTATCCTACTTTAATTCCTGCTAGTAAATCTAAGCTATGTTCATTCCACCAATCTGCTGATTAGTTTTCCTCCATATATTGAA
>PWYO01000013.1 GCA_003567835.1 Actinomycetota bacterium
AGCGCTTTGGGCAAAAAAGGCATTGAGGATGTCATCAAAACCATTGATTTGCTTACTCTGGAAAGAAAAAAAAAGGTGACCCAAAACAAATTGATGCGTCTTTTTAAGGACCAAGAAAAGGAAAATGAGATTTATTCCAAGGGCAAAAAGTTTAAAATCAAGTTTATTAAACAGGTCAAGACCGGGCCGCCGGTTTTTTTTGTTTTCTCTAATATCGATATTCGCAAGAAAACCAATATAAAACGGTATATTGAAAATTTGATCCGGGAACATTTTGGTTTTATAGGCACGCCTATATTGATAAAGGCCAAGCACTAATGCCAAATACAGGCCAAAAATTTGATATTATGATCATCGGCGCGGGGAGCTGGGGAACCACCCTTTCAGTCATGCTTGCAGAAAAAGGGCTGCACGTGTATCTCTGGGCACGCAATGAGCAGCGCGCCAAACAAATACAAAAGATGCGGGAAAACAAAAGGTATACGGAAGAACTGCGCCTTCCCTCCAAGGTGATGGCTTTCAATGACCTAAAAGAGGTGAAGGCATGTCCTGATTTGGTTATTTTTGCTGTTCCCTCCCATGCTTTAAGGGAGGTGGTTGGGCATTTTTATGCCTATTTGGATGATCTGCCAAAACTCAAAGCCGCATTAAATGTGGCCAAAGGATTTGAAACCGGGACCAATCTAAGGCTTTCTGAAGTGATGGCTGACACCCTTCCTGCCCGCATCAAGTCTAAAGTGGCAGTGCTTTCAGGTCCCAATATATCGTCGGAGATTGGTAAAAAACTTCCCAGCGTATCCACAGTGTCTTCCAAAAACAACCACGTGCTGCATTTGCTGCAGCCCCTTTTATCCACTGATTATTTCAGGGTATATACCAATGCAGACCTGGTTGGCGTTGAAATAGGCGGCGCAGTCAAAAATATCATTGCCATTGCCTCGGGAATCTCTGACGGTCTGGGTTACGGCACCAATACCAAAGCATCTTTGGTTACCCGCGGACTGTATGAGATTACCAAATTCGGAACCAGCATGGGAGCCAGGATGCAGACTTTTGCAGGCATATCAGGAATGGGCGATCTGATTACCACTTGTTTTAGCCCGCACAGCAGGAACCGCTTGTTTGGGCAAAAGGTAGCACTTGGGCAAAAGCCTGATCATGTGCAGCAGAGCATGTTTATGGTTGCAGAAGGGTTTAACACCACCCTTGCCGTATACAAGCTCGCCCAAAATATGGGTGTATCCATGCCCATCACCGAATGCATCCATGACATACTGTATCAACAGGCAGACCCCCAAAACAGCGTGTCCAGGCTGATGAACAGGAAGTTTAAATCTGAGATTTAATATTCCTTTTGCTTTACTAATCACATTTTATATCTTACAATAATGTTGGTTTTTCGGGACGTGGCGCAGTTTGGCTAGCGCACCAGTATGGGGTACTGGGGGTCGGAGGTTCAAATCCTCTCGTCCCGACCATTTTTTCCCACTTTAACGGGGGTTTCCGCAATTATCGATAAATCTGTAAATTCAGCTGATGCCCATATAATGTCCATCAGATACCAAGTTTCTCCACTTATTCCTGCAAATGGCCCGGAAAAAGATAGGAGTATCTCGTGGTCATTTTGATGTCTTTATGGCCCATAAGTTGCTGAACGGTTCTTAAATCAACTCCCTCCATCACCAGCCGAGAGGCAATGTATGGCGAATGTCCTGGAAGCGAAAATCTTTAATACCGGATTTCTTTCGTGCGGAAGCAAATGATTTTTTAACACCCTTGAACGGTTGCTGACTTATAGCATTGCAGAATACATAGTTGTCGTTTGGCAATTTTCTATAAGGCTTGCAAGCTCCTGGAAGAGGGTTTCATTTATCGGAATTGTCCTCATCTTATTATTTTTGGTATTGACAAGGGTAATCCTTCTGTTTATAAGATCCACATCATCCCATTTTAGGTTCAGTATATCGTCCTTTCTCATTCCGGTGTTTTGAGCGGTAACCACTATGGGTCTTAGGGGCAGGGCAACAGACATCAAGAACCTTTTTATCTCTTCCGGCTTAAGGAATCTAAGGCGTCCGGGGGCTGTTGTAGAAGCTTTTGCCGGATTTTTGATGGCCCATATTCTTATTTTGCGTAGATTTTTCTGCTTTTTTGCACAAATAGTTATTTTCTCCCCACAAGCCTTTAAATAACTAAAAGCACTTGCTTTATGCATTTTTCATATAACCATCTAGAAACGATCATTGATTTTGTCAATGCTTTATGAAGCCGACCATACTGAAATTTCTTGGGTTTTTGTTTTGTGGTATAATCGAACAACATGAGAAAAAAGGAAAAAAATTATGCTTTTATTGACGGATAGAACCTTAATCTTGGAATTCAGAGCTTAGGATGGAAGTTGGATTTTATTCGTTTCCGCAGATATCTGAGAGAAAAATATGCCGTAGCAACGGCTTATTATTTTATAGGCTATGTTTCTGGAAATCAGGATCTTTACTCTTTCTTGCAAAAAGCGGGCTACATTCTGATGTTCAAGCCAACAATCCCCGACGGTGATGGGAATATAAAAGGAAACATAGATGCTGATCTTGTTCTTCAGGCAATGATTGATTTTAATAACTATGATAAGGCAGTGGTTGTTTCAAGTGATGGAGATTTCTATTCTCTTGTGAAATATCTTTATGGTAAAAATAAATTGGAATGTGTAATTAGCCCCTATAGTGAAACTTGTTCCAGCTTGCTCAAGAAGTCTGCAAAAGAAAAAATCTACTTTATAGATAATTTGCAGAAAAAACTAGAATACAATGAGCAAGAAATGAAAAGGCACCGCCTAGGGACGGAACCCTAAGAAGTGCTTTTTCCTGTGAATTCTGTCTATATCTTATTATTTTACCTTTTTTTTGTCAAGTAAACGAATTGCTTTACCAGCTCTGAAGAATAAAAATTTGTCACACCTTTAAACCCCCGTTTTTCCCATAAAATGGGGGTTTTTGAATTGCTTGCCTAAATCATTAAAAAATATTTTTTCGCACCTAAAAATTTGATATATATGAATAATAGTAAAATTATTCAAATGAATAAGTACAAAATGGAAATTAACACCGCCTGGCTTAAAAGAAAAGGGGAGGGGCTGCTAAAAAAGCTGGCTGGGGTAGGCCCTTTTGTGGACGGAAGCATTGCCAAGGTCAAAAGAAGGTGCGGAAACAAAAACTGCAAATGCTGCCTAAAGGGGCAAAAGCATGAGAGCTATTGTCTGCACTATAAGGTAGCCGGGGTAACCAAGGCGGTGTATATACCGGTGGATATGGAAGATGAGGTAATGGAATGGAACCAGGAGCACAAAAGGTTAAAAAAGATCATTGCTGAAATAAACCGGGCAAACAAGGAAATCATAAGACGCCATGTTAAAGAGAAAAGGCGAAAGAAAGGCAGGAAGTGATTGGCGATGTCTTCTTAAAG
>PWYO01000132.1 GCA_003567835.1 Actinomycetota bacterium
ATATGTGTGGCAATGTCATGGAATTTACGATGACCGAAGGCACCAATCCGGATACATACATGGTAAAAGATGCCGGAACCTACCCCAACCTTCCTGACCAATTGGCTAATCTTGGAAATCGCGGCGTGAACATTGGCTTTGGAACTAATGGTGGCCAGAGCAGCGGTTTTCGACTGGCAAGAGGCGCAATAGAGCTTTATTAGGTATTGCCGGGACCACTATGGAGGATAAAATAAGATCCCATCTCTCAGGCAATATCAAAGGACTTATCTTTTTTAAGCAAAAAATTACCGCAAGCATGGATACACAGATAAAGGTGGGTGATTTAAAGGCATGCAGGCAAGTAAAATTGGCCAATCATGCGCCTCATGCATAGGGATGGCTCCTTCTGGCTAGAGGCCCCGTTCTTTTCCATGTGACTTCCTATGATTGCCTTTGTCTCTACTTGAGGTGTAAGCGATGGCATATTAGATATGGATGTAAACCGCATCACATATTACAAAAAATAAGGCAAAGTCAGGATATACCTGATAAAGTTCATAGGGAGAGGATTTCACACCGACAAGATCACTTTCCCTCTGGCTCCTACAATTCCACCAATTCCGACATAACACCCCTTCCTATCCTTAGTATTTAATAAAACCAACCATGCAACTGGCTTAATATTATCAACCTTAAGATATTTTAGGCACTCTAAAACAGAAAAATTGCCCGAATTTTTACCCTTAAAACCTACATTTGGTAAATGGCCTGCAAGACCAATATTGAAATTTCCCTATTCATTAAGGTATTTGGGATAAAATTGATAGAAGATGATTTGCTGTAATCAAAAGATAATCTTTGAGTTTATGGACTTAATATTGTAAAATTACATACAATTATCAAAATATATATTATAATAAATATTGATAAATAATATAATCATTTATACCTTAACAGGTTAAAGTTTAAGATAATATTCTTAAAGGATCCTGTCTTATGGCGTTTAAAGGTTCCAATTTAAGGGGAGGGTACGGTCAGAAGGCAAAATTTGAAATATTTTGAATTACCCTATTTAAGTAAAATGCAAAATTACCGAAGCTTACAGCCTCCCATAGCTTATTATAAGTAGCGTCAGGATATAATTATAAATATCCTGACAATTATGAAAATAATTTGGAACTAAATATATTATGGGGTTCCATTGTTTCATATTACCCTAAATTATGTATATGAATTTCAGGGAATTTAAAAGGTGCTGCCATTTTTAAAATAACACCGCAGCGCTAATTTGTAATAATTTGAGCCATCGATGATGAAAATAATTTATATCCTCATAATTTTCATGATTCCCGTTTTACTGTCTTCATGTGCCCCCCAAACTTCAGATGTATATCCCCTAAAAGGAAATATTGACCTGACTGGGGTTTGCTACAGCAAGATCGTGCCCTTGGATGGACAGTGGAATTTTTACTGGGACATATTAGTCGATCATAAAAATTTGGGAAAAGGTCAAGAATGGATAGAGGTGCCAAAAAGCTGGGAGCAACTGGATTATCCAGTTGAAGGCTTTGCAACCTATCATCTTGAAGCGAAAGTAGAGCCAGGCCGGGAATATGGGATCAAGCTTAAAAACATCCCTACCGCTTATAATTTCTATGTTGACGGAAAACTTCAATCTTCCTCGGGCCGGGTGGCTGCTGAAAAAAATGAGTCTCATTCAAGATTTGGCTCAGATATCGTGGTATTAAGCCCGGAGAGCAATAAAGTGGATTTCATACTTCAGGTTTCCAGTTATTCCTATTATCAGGCAGGAATCACTGAAAGCATACTTGTCGGAGAGCCTAAAATGCTGCACCAATACAGGGACCGCCGGTTTTCTTTTTTCATGCTTCTTTCGGGAATAATACTGATTATGTCTTTTTACCATCTCCTTTTTTTCTTGTTTCGAAAAAAAGATCTTTCATATCTTTATTTTGGCCTGGCCGGGTTTCTGGTATTTCTGCATGCTTTGATGGAGGCAAACAAGGTCTACGGGCTTCTTTTTGGCCATACCAGCCTTCAATTTGATGAAAAGGTACAAACAGTTTTATTGATACTGGTTCTGCCTGCGACCCTTTTTTCTTTGTACCATATATTCAAAAAAACTTTTTCCAGAATGATGCTTTATTTTTTTTCTTTGGCGTCCATTATTGCCGCGGTGGGTATTGTAATCCTTCCCTTTGGTGCAGAAAACCCAGTATGGCCTATTTTTAGCATAATCATCATGTTGGGAATCGTATTTGTGCTTTATGTGCTGATTAAAAACATGATCCAAAAAAAGCTTGATGCAATCATTGTCTTAGCAGGTATTATTTTGCTTATCTTGGCCATAGGCAATGATTTCTTAATAGATTATGGTTATATTTACACCCCTAGACTTTTTTATGCAGGATGGACGGCTTTTTTGTTATCCATTTCTATCCTTATCGCCAAACAATTTGCAGACAGTTACCGTAGGACGGGAATACTTACCGGAGAATTGAACAAAAAAAATGTTGATTTAGAAAATGCCTATCATGAAATAGAGCAGAGGGTCAGGGCAAGGACCAAGCAACTAAACGATGCAAAAAGGAAGCTCCAAAAAGCCAACGAAGTTTTGAAAAAAGACAAAAGGCTTTTTAAGTCTTTAAGCATCACCGATGGTCTTACCGACCTATACAATCACAGCCACATCATAAAATTGCTTAGCAGGGAAGTGAGCCGCTCTCAAAGATATGGCAGCAAGTTTTCTGTATTCATGATGGACATTGATAATTTTAAAGCCATCAATGATACTTATGGGCACCAGGTCGGTGATATGGTGCTCAAGAATTTGGGCACCCTTATGAAGAACAATCTCAGGGAATCTGATATTGCAGGGCGGTATGGGGGAGAAGAATTTCTCATCATAATGCCTGAAACAGAAATTGTTTCTGCTCTTTCTATAGGTGAGAGGCTAAGACAGAATATCGAGAATCACCATTGGGAAAAGAGCGGTCTTAAGATCACCATAAGCGGGGGCATGGTAGAGTATGATGGAAAAGGTGGTTATGAGGGAATTTTAAACACTGTGGACAAACTTCTGTACAAAGCAAAGAAAAACGGTAAAAATCGTATCGAGAAAACTTTATAAGTGATATTTGTTGCTTTTTGTTTGCAGGTATTGTAAAAACTGAGGGCTTTAGAAATCACATGTAAATCTTAAATGACCACTCTTTCTACAATCATTCCCTTTATGGAATTAGACTGATAGAATGATATACCAACCGGGGTAATAGAATTATCAAGGAGCATCCATGAAATCAGAAAATGATTTAATGAAAACCTGTATAGAAGCAGGCGCCTATAAGGCAGGTGTCCTCACAACAGATCAAATCCCTTTTGATGAGAATCTAAGGCGTTATTGCCAGGTCAATTATTGCGGAAATTATGGAAAAAATTACGCCTGTC
>PWYO01000027.1 GCA_003567835.1 Actinomycetota bacterium
GATTATATAAATTAAATTATAAATTTGACAGGCGCACCTCTGAAGGAAGACGTAAAAAAATTGTGGAAATATATGCCCAAATCTATCTTAAGATGTCAAAAGGTGAACAAGAAAAAATAGGGCGTAAAAAACAGAATAATTGATATCAAAATAAAAGACCAATTTTGATAACCAAAAGCCTTATGAAAAAATGCCCATATAAGCTGATCCAATATCGGTGATTTCCTTTTTTTCATTCATATAGTATTGGACAAAAGCGTTTACATTTATTAAAATGTGCATACACTTTTGTCCAGAGTAATTGATATTATTATGAACAAGATAGATGAAAAAATAAAAAAGGTTTTTAAGAAGCACCATGGTTTTGCCAGAACAGGAGATATTCTGGCAGCTGGTATCCACAGCCGTGATATAAAAAGGATTAGGGATGCAGGGAAGATAACCAGGCTAAAAAAGGGACTGTACCGGCTTTCCGAGATTCCACTTATTTCAAATCAGGGATTTGTTGACCTTTCCCGAGCTATTCCAGATGGAGTTATCTGCCTTCTTTCAGCTCTATCATATTATGAGCTTACAACCTTTAATCCTTCGATTATATCAATGGCACTCTGCCGGGGGAGAAGGCGCCCTAAGATTGAACATCCACCTGTAGAGTTCTACTACTTTTCTAGAAAGCAGTTTGAAGCTGGTATTGATAAGATCATGATCAAAGGACATAATATAAAAATATATTGTCCAGAAAAAACCATATGTGACTGTTTCAGGTACCGCAGCAAGCTGGGAATAGATATTGCTAAACAGGGGCTAACTGAATACCTTAAGAGAAAGGACCGTAATCTAGAGATCCTGCTTAAGTATGCCCAAATTTGCAGGGTCAGGGCACTTATGGAAACCTGGATGAATGCAATGATCTAAAAAATGAAAAGAGAAATTAAAAATAAATCTGCTTCTGCAAGGGCAAAGCTTTCAAATATTTCAAAAGCTCAAGGGATTGACTTTGACGCACTGCTTTTAAGATATTTTCAGGAAAGATTTCTTTACCGGATTGCCATTTCTGAATATTCTGACAATTTTGTGCTTAAAGGAGGGCTCCTCCTGGTTTATTTCCAGATGCCAGGAACAAGACCGACAAAAGATATAGATCTTCTTGCAGAGGAGCTAAGCAGTGACCAAACCGAACTTGAAAATATTTTTAAAAAAATTGCCAAGCTACAATTTGATGATGGAGTTACATTTGATCCTTTATCGGTGAGCTCTGAGCGGATAAAAGAAGATGCAGATTATGAGGGGATACGGATGAAAATTGAAGCAACCTTGTGCCAGGCAAGAAAAAGGTTGCAGATGGATATTGGCTTTGGAGATGTTGTAATTCCTAAAGCTAAAAAGATCGAGTTTCCCACCTTGCTCGAACAACTTCCGCCAAAAATAAAAGCCTATTCACCAGAGAGCGTCATATCTGAAAAGTTCGAAGCTATGGTTAGGCTGGCAATGGCAAATAGCAGGATGAAAGACTTTTATGATGTATATACTCTTTCAACGAATTATAATTTTAAAGGGGACAGGATTAAAAAAGCCGTTGCGTCCACTTTCATTAGAAGAAAAACCCCACTTTATGAAGACCCATTCATATTTCAAAAAGAATTCCATAATGACAGTGGGAGACAAAGGCAATGGACTGCTTTTCTAAAAAAATCAAGAATCACTGCTATAGATGCAAGTTTTAATCAAATAATGGAAAAAATTACAGATTTTCTTAAACCTGTGCTGACTTCAATCATAAGTAAAACTAAAATAGAAGAAACCTGGAATCCATCCCTTGGACAATGGAAGAAATAGTCCTCCATAAGCCTTCGGCCATACCGCTGGACAGTTTTTAGGTTATAAGCCGGAAGTTAGGCTCAAGGCTATATTGGAATAAAATCCAGGGCC
Organism: Actinomycetota bacterium; assembly: GCA_003567835.1. Lineage (GTDB taxonomy): Bacteria > Actinomycetota > Humimicrobiia > Humimicrobiales > Humimicrobiaceae > Halolacustris > Halolacustris primus. Next base: position 1,930 of record PWYO01000027.1, read on the forward strand.
AAGCAATACCGGGTAATCTCGCTTGGTTGACTGCCAAGCGATGCTCTATCCAAAAGCAATGCCAAAACTTTATGAGAAAAAATATTGTTGGTTTGACAAACAGTAAGCGCCAAATTTCGGAACATGCATAGGCTGTTATCAAATTGTAGACCTGATGGATGATTTGGATCTGATACTTTCTCTTTGAGAAACCGAAAAGTCACTATAGATAATATGCCGGTGCAAATAAAACTTTGGTACTTTCCACTTCAGAGCTTCCCCAATAATTTTTGGTTAACACCAATCCGCAATCGGGTTTAAATGTTTTTAAAAAACCAACAAAGCTTCTGGAAAATCTTAGTCTATGAAATTCAGAAAAATTTACCTCTACTGGAATAATTGTATGACCTGTATTGATTACAAAATCTACTTCCGAACCGGCTTTGGTTCTCCAAAAATGCATAGTGTGGGCGCCTTCGAAAGACTGGTTCAGTCTTATGAAAACCGCATTTTCAACCACAGGGCCCCTATCCGGCCTATCTTTTAGGCTATTAAAACCATCAATCAAAAAATTTCTGAACCCGTTATCCATAAAATATATTTTTGGATTTTTGGATAATTCCTTTTGTTTGTTTCTGTAATAGGGTTTAAGTTCCTTTATTATGAAAGTTTCTGCTAAAATACCAAGGTGTTTTTTCAGATTTCTATAATTTAGGTTTGATTGACTGCCCAGGTTACCATATACCACTATATTTCCAATTTGTGTGGCTAAAGATCTTGAGAGTAAAAACAGCTCCCTTTCCGTAGATAAATCAAGCAGCCCTTTTATGTCATTTAAGATATAGCTGTTAAAGATATCTGAAAGTACTTTTTTCCTCTCCGCTTCATTTTCGGTGAGCACAACAGATGGGTATCCGCCCCATATACAATAACCCTCATATAATTTTATCAGCTCTCTGTAGTATAGATCTTCTCTTTCTTTCCATGTATAAAAGCCGGGATTTTTTATCCAATCATACATTTTCTGCTTGTTTTGTTTGTATACCCTCTCCATTCGCAGATCTTTGGCCCTTAAAAATTCTGCAAAATGAAAGGGATACATGTTAAATATGAGCAACCGCCCCACCATGTAGCTTCTAACCTTTGTTTCTATTTCCAATGATGAGGAACCTGTAATGATAACTTTCAAATTTGGTACGCTGTCATATACTAATTTTAATTTTTGGCCGCCTTCTTGGGCATACTGGAACTCATCGATCAGCAAATAAAATTTTTTATCTTGATCAACCATCCAGGACTTCACAAAAGAAACGGGGTCTTCTTCAAATTGTAAAAGCAATCTCCTGTCCTCAAAAGTGATCATCTGTATAAATTTTTCCCCTACTTTCAATTCACTTTTGAGGTATCCTTTTACGATTTCAAGAAAAGTAGTCTTACCGGATTGCCTTGGTCCAACGACACCGATATATTCTTTTCTTCTTATAAAAGGTTTTACCTGCTCAATTAATTCTCTTTTTATAAGCATGCGAATAA
>PWYO01000231.1 GCA_003567835.1 Actinomycetota bacterium
CTTCTGGGAAGGATGCCAGATAACCTCCCCGATAAACTTGGACACATCCGGGCTGAACTTGAGCTTTACCTGCACCTTATCCCCTTTCATCATGCCCCAGCTTCCGGCCAAAAAATCATCCAGATCAAAATCGTCGGGCACCTCAAACGCCTCTTTGGTAATATCCACATCTTTGATCCGGTCGACCCTGAAAGTCCTGATCTCATCCCGCATATGGCAGTAGCCTATGAGATACCACACCCCAAACCTGAACTTCAAGGCATAGGAATTGACCTTCCGCCGGGACGTATCTTCCCTGCCCATGGTAAAATAATCCATTTCAATGGTCTTTTTTTCCAGATGGGCTTTGTAGATCTCATTGAATATCGGCTCCATCTGTTCATAGTTGATCCTGGTCTCCAAACCGAAGTCCACCAGGCTTTCGGTCTTATGTTCAGTGATTATTTTTTTTAAGCTCTGGGGCAAAAGATTGACAATCTTGTCCCCGGCATTATTCAAAAAATTAAGATAGGGAGTTCCCTTCTGGGCCTGTATGGAATCAATAAAAAGAATCAGGGTCAACACTTCAGGCAAATCCAGGGAAATCTTGGGCATAAAGAAATCCGAAGCAAGACCGTATCCTTCCCTGTCCGAATAAATGGGGATACCCGCAAGTTTTAAACAGCTTATATCCCTGTATACCTGCCTGGTAGAGATCTCCAATTCCTGGGCAATCCTGCCTGCCTTGATTTTGCCGTACCGGCAGATGATCAGGATAATCTTCAGTAATCGCCAGACATTGGATACTTTCATAAATGAAACTTTTTTTATGAAAAAATAAATTAAAAAGTTAATATTAATATTAACATATTTCAATAAAATATAAAATGTTATTGTGCATTTTCCATACGTCAAAATACAGCAAAACAGCCGCACATCAGCCCAATTACCGCCCCAGCAAGCATTGGCCTGGCTGGATAAAATAGATGACAGACAAGGTCTTGCCGCCTGGCCGGTTTGGCTCTGCAGCCCCTTTTAAGCCAGGGTAAAGGAGATAGTGTCCACAGAAACCCGGTTTTTGACCAGACAGCACTGGTAGCAGCCCCGGGGCAGATGCCCCTGGCCGAGCATAATGCCGCCCCCGTAACGGTTTCTTGCCAGCCGGGAGAGATCCCTGCTTTTGTAAAACACTTGGCCCTCCAGGCTCCACACCAGCTCTATGTCGCTATCCTCATCAATTTGAATATCAAGTTCCGCTGACAGGATATGAATCTTGGCGGTGACCTTTTTTTGGCCCAGCCCATACCTTCTAAATTTTAGGTCATAACCGAAAACGGCCCTGAATCCCTCTCTGCAGGGACCGTACAGCATGTGTGGGTCTAGATGGTCTAAGATTTTTTTGTTTGGTTTGTGTTCCATGACTTTCTTTATCCCATAATTTTATTGGGAAACTATAATTGTACAGCACATCCTTACCAACAGTGTGTCAGAGTAAAAAAAATACCCTCTACAAATTTGATTACAGCAGGTATTATTCTTATAATATACATTTCAAACACCCTGGATAAGGACCATGAACCAAGCATACCGCAGACTGTATTACTTGGATAATTTAAAAGTGCTTTTGATCATCCTGGTGATCCTGGGCCATGTATCGGTAACCTACGGGCCAGTGGGCTTCTGGTACTACTATGAAAGAACAGAAGGGATTTCTGCCTACCTGCTGGCTTTTTTTACATCATTTATACAGAGCTTTATCATTGGGCTTTTTCTGTTTATAGCCGCCTATTTTATTCCCACCTCCTACCGCAGGAAAGGCCCCATACCCTATGTGGCCGGCCGGCTCAAAAGACTGGGCCTGCCCCTTCTGGCCTATGTGCTCATCATAAGCCCCCTTCTGGTATACACAAACCGCCTGGTAACCGGCACGGCAGACGCATCCTTTTTTCATTTTTACTGGCATACCATCATCAGGCAGGGCCAGTGGATTACCGGGCCCCTGTGGTTTGTACAAGCCCTGCTTGTATTTACCATGACCTATCTGGTCGCAAGGGCCGTGGCTGAAAACTATTTGAATATCCGGTTCAAGGGCCCTGCCATAGCATTGCCTTCCCACCCCTGGATTCTGGTGTTTGTCGCCGGGCTGGCCGCAGTATCATTTGGGGTCCGGGTATGGTTTCCCATCGGCAGCACCACCGGGAACCTCCAGCTTAGCTTTATCCCCCAGTACCTGGCCATGTTTGTCCTGGGCATCCTGGCCTGCGGCAACCGGTGGCTGGACCAATTAAGCTTGAAAAAAACCTTACCCTGGGCTGCTGCTGCCATCGCCGCGGTCCCCTTCTGGCCTCTGGTCATAGGCTATGGGCAAAGCTTTGAAGAAATGGCACCGGTGGCCGGGGGCTTTGGCTGGCAGTCTTTTGCCTACAGCCTCTGGGAAGCGGTGGTGGGCGTGGGGATGGCTATGGGGCTGCTCTATTTCTTCAAAAGGAAAGCCAACTTCCAGGGAAAAGTGTTCAAGCACCTGTCCCGGGCAACCTATGCCGCCTTTATCATCCACCCCCTGGTTATTCTGCCCCTCTCCTATATGCTCAAAGAGGTCCCTATGGGGCCCTTGCCCAAATTTATAGCGGTGGGCCTGGCCGGGGTCCCCTTGTGCTTTGGCGCAGGCATCCTTTTAAAAAAAATCCCCGGCCTCTCAGGCATTTTATAGGGGCAAACTTGCTTACAGCCCTGGTTAAGGATATAAGCGGGCCCGCCCGGTAAACAGCTCCACGGCCGGGTTTCTGCTTCCCTGATGGAAAAGGGTCCATACAGCAATCCCTTTGGATTACTGGGGTTTGGTTCTTTGACGGCCGGCATAAAGAGTCTTGGTTTGGGTATATGCCTGCCCTATTTTGCGGCAATCAATACTTAAGGTATCATCCCTTTTGGCCAACTGTTGGTCAGCTTAACACAAAAAACTTTTTTTATTTTCCAATACAAAACATACGTAGTAGAATATTGATATCAGCATCTTTAAAGGAGAGCCATGTTTAAAAGGACGCCGCGATTTTTGGTACTGCTTCTTGTCTGTATTTTTTTCATATGCACCCTGGCCCCCTCTGCCCTGCATGCGCAGGAGCATACCGGGGTGCAGGGGTTTGTGATCCGGCTTTATGAGACCTGCCTGGGCCGGGCCCCGGATCCCCAAGGACTGCAAAACTGGGTAGACCACCTGCAGTCGGGACAGATATCCGGAGGCCAGGCTGCCTACGGGTTTGTATTCAGCACCGAGCTGGTCAGCCAGAATCTCTCAGACAGCCAGTTTTTAGACATTATGTACAGGGCCTTTTTTGGAAGAGCGCCGGATGCAGGCGGTTTTGCCAACTGGATGGGCCATCTTGGCCAGGGGATGTCCAGGGAAAATGTTTTTGCCCATTTTGTCAATTC
>PWYO01000100.1 GCA_003567835.1 Actinomycetota bacterium
CATCGGTTTCTTGGCAATATCTTGGCTCAGAAACGATAAGAATCCTATGCTTTCGGCCACTTTTAAGCTGTTGCCATGATTAACCATCCTGGAACTTATGATTGTTATCTAACTGCTGATATAGTAGCATAGATCCATAAGATAATTGAAGTCCATGCCTGATGCATGCATGTACCTTACACTATGAAAAAGTTGGAACTGTTAATGATTTTTTATGTATAACTGGTTTTAAAAAATAATATGGTCCAAAGGAAAACATCCCTCAAAGACAAATTGTCTAGATTAGAATTTATCCAGGCTTGTAAGCTTTTAGGGCCTGAGGGAAAACAGCGTATCATGGAAGGGGGGAAATTCGATTTAGACTTCTTGGACGAAAGTGTTTTTGTGGATGATAACCTATTCCAAATTGATATCGATGGGGCCCAAGTGACCATTCGGCTGGACCCCGGATCAAAAAACCAGATCGCCTTTGGCTGCAGCCAGTGCCGGATCGTATGCGAACATATAGGGGCAGCCTTTGCTCTCATTCTTGAAGAGAAAACCTTGCTGGGATTGGCTAAGCCGCCGCCAAAAAGGATTCCTGCTGAAAATCTCAACCAAAAAGATCTAATCGCCCATGCTTTAAAAGAGCGCCAAATGCGGGCGGAAGCAGAACCGATGGAAATTGAAAGTATGGACCCTGCACAGCTGTGGACAGATTATCGAGTGACCAATTCCCTGTCTGGGAAAAGCTATAGGGTGGCATTAAGAGGGTGGAGCCGTGGAGACTCTTATTGCTCCTGTCCGGATTTTAGAAAGAATACGCTGGGCACCTGCAAGCATATCATGCAGGTCCAAAAAAAGGCCAAAGCCAGGTTTGATAGAGAGACCATAAGCACGGCTTACAAGCAAAAAGGCTTTGCCGTGCACATCTTGTATGGTAAAAATCTAGAGCTGCGCTTTCTTGCTCCCCCAAAAATTTGTGCAGAAACAGCTGCAATCATCGAACCTGTCAAGGGGATTCCCATAAAGGATGTGCATGCTTTGCTGCAGTGTATCAGGAGGCTGGAAGCATCCGGCCATTCTGTCCTCATATATCCCGATGCCCAGGAATATATTGAATTTTTGCTCCATCGGAAGCGCGTGAATAAACTAACAGCCCAAATCCGGAAGAACCCTGCCGATCATCCATTGAGAAAAACCCTGCTCAAAACTGAATTGCTCCCCTACCAGCTCGACGGCATAGCTTTTGTGGTAGGCGCCGGCCGTGCGGTGCTGGCAGATGATATGGGGCTGGGAAAAACCATCCAGGGCATAGGCGCTGCAGAGCTCCTATGCCGGCTTTCCGGCATAAAAAAGGTGCTGGTCATCTGCCCTGCTTCCCTTAAATCGCAATGGAGAAGCGAAATACTGCGTTTCTCCGATCAGGACTGTCGGCTTATCCTGGGCAGTGCCCCTGAACGGGCCAAACAGTATGAAAATGACTGTTTTTTTACCATATGCAATTATGAGCAGGTACTCCGGGACATTCATTGGATTGAAAAAGCGCATTGGGATTATATCATCATTGATGAAGGGCAGCGGATAAAAAACTGGGAAGCAAAGACATCCCGGATCATCAAGTCTCTTAATAGCCGGTTTGCCCTGGTTCTATCAGGCACGCCCCTGGAAAACCGTTTAGACGACCTTTTTTCAGTGGTAGAGTTTGTTGATGATCGCCGACTTGGCCCCTCATTTCAGTTTTTTCATACGCATCGAGTGGTGGATGATAAAGGCAAGTTGCTGGGATACAAGAATATGGATCAGCTTAGGAAAAAACTAAAACCCATACTGCTCCGCAGGACCCGAAGCCAGGTCTCCAAACAGCTGCCCTCCAGAAGCAACGAGATAATCCGCATACCGCCTACCGATGAACAGCATGAACTCCACCAGGGCCCAAAAAGAATCATTCAGACCATCATCAGCAAACCCTATATTTCTGAGATGGATTTGCTGCGCTTGCAAAAGGCTCTGCTCATCTGTCGAATGGCCGCTGACAGTACCTTTTTGGTCGATAAAAAACCGCCGGGGTTTTCTTCCAAGATTCAACGTCTGGAGGAACTTTTAGAAGACCTAAATGGGGAGCAAGACCGCAAGATTTTACTATTCTCAGAGTGGACTACCATGTTAGACTTAATTGAGCCTATTTTAGAAAAACTCAATATGGGTTTTGTCCGCCTCGACGGTTCTGTGCCTCAGAAAAAACGAGCTCTGCTGGTGCATCAATTCCAGGAGAAACAGGACTTAAAACTATTCATGACCACCAATGCCGGTGCAACCGGTCTCAATCTTCAGGCTGCAAATACAGTGATTAATGTGGACCTTCCCTGGAATCCAGCCATGCTGGAGCAAAGGATTGCCCGTGCCCACCGCATGGGTCAGAAAAATCCGGTACAGGTCTATATCTTGGTCACAGAAGATACCTTAGAGGAAGGCATGCTGGGTACCCTTGCCGCAAAAAAAGAGGTGGCTTTGGCTTCCCTGGATATAAACAGTGATTTAAAAGAAGTGGATATGTCCAGTGGGGCCGAAGAGCTTAAACGCAGAATGGAAATCCTGCTGGGACGCCCTGAAGATGCGCCTGTTGATAGGACTGAATTGGAAAAACAGAAGCAGCTGGCAGCAAAAATGGCCCAGAAGGAAAAAGTAGCTGCTGCTGCCGGTCAGCTGTTTGCCTCCGCTTTTAACCTGCTGGACCAAATTCTGCCCCAACAGGCAGAAGACCAAGTACAGAAGAAAAACAAGGAAGCCATAAAAGTGCGCCTGCAGGATTGTGTGGAAACAGATGAACAGGGCAATCTTGCGCTGAAGCTAAAATTACCCGACCAGTCCACGCTGGATGGCATGGCAGAAATACTTGCCAAGCTGATCAGGTAATAGGTTCTACAGCAACTATTCTTTGCAATACCTTCGGTGATACCCAAGCCTGAAACAGTGGCGTTTGATCCCTTCCTAGATTGGTTTCGGTTCTGCTGATTTTAGGCAGCGGCCAGTAGGTTATGGTTTTTTTCTTCTATGTCTTAAGACTGCATGGCAAAAGAGTGAACAGGCCTGCCATTTTAAATGCCTATGATGTTTATTCCATCCAGCTACCTGTAGTAAAAAACATACTTGTCCCCGTTTTAGTGCATACGATCGACCATTTTTCTAAAACCAGGCTTGCCTATCGTTTTATTTTTCAGGATATAAGCAATATGGGGCATTAAAAGCACAAAGGGAAAGGCTATGCCTGCAGCCAACTGGAAAACAGGGGCTTTTACGTATATAAAAAGAGTGGTGAAAATAAAAGCAATGCCGGCAGTTGCAATATCGATTGCCAGGGGCTCATGCGCACCTGGATAAGCTTTGAAGGCCCGTAACAGAAAACCAATAAAAAA
>PWYO01000167.1 GCA_003567835.1 Actinomycetota bacterium
CACAAATTTTTGGGCAATCTGGGCAATCTTTTCCCATTGTACGGCTTTATTACCGGTAACATCAATCTCCTCTAGCCCAATCATCACCGGAAAATGATAGTGGTCCAGTACTTTATAAAAAGGGGACATAAGCTTTTCCTCAAAGGGGTATTTATTGGATTTAGGAAATAGTCTTAACATCCTGAACTTCTGTGCAAACCTCTTTTTTAATCCCTGGGCAAAAAGGCCGGGTTCTACAAAATACTCCTGCTCGAAAAGCATAGCACCATATAAGGCTCCGTCCGCCTCCTCAAGCTTTTGAGCCAGACGGTCATTGCCGTCACGCGGCCAGTAAAACAGGGACAGGTGGTGGCTTAGGATGGTCCCACCGATGCCAAATTTCTCCTGTCTTTGCCCAAGCATTTTTACCAGTTGGTCATCCTGCACCGAATGCACCGGGGAAAGGTAATTTTCTCCCACCCAGCTGCAGGCATCAAAAAAGCGCAAACGTTCCATATACATCCTCTAGGTCCTGCTTATGCTGTCAATGATTTCATTTAATCGATTGCGGTAATAGATAAAGTTTTCCCAAGTACAGTCCTGGGAGACAAAATGGTCTATATGGGGGATGTACCTTCCCTTTTTTAGCATCTCTTCTGCAATCGCCAACTCCTGATCAATCCTTTGTTTGCCGGAATCGGAAAAAAGCACCCTTTTATCAATGCCGCCCATGATCTGAAAATGGGGAAAAGTCTCCCTGATTCTTACAAGATCATTGCCGGCAGCACGCTCAAAAGGATACATGCCGGTAACACCGGTTTCCACAATAAGGGGGATGAGATCCTCCACATAGCCATCGCTGTCGGTTAAAATAATATCCACACCCATATCCCGGCAAAAGCTTACCATTTTTTTATACCTGGGGGCCAAAAATTCCCTGAAATGGTCAGGTGAGATCAGGGAACCCCCTTTTCCGGCCATGTCTTCCCATATAAGGACGCAATCGATGTCCACATCCTTGATAATGCGCTCATAGTAGGCCAGCAGAAATTGTAGAAATGTCTCACATATATCATGGATTAAATCTGGGGTATCATAAAGCTTCATCATATAGGTAGTAATGCCCATAATCTGACGGGGAAAACCCAAAAATCCTCCATTGGTTCCACCCAACCTGATGGGAAAATCTCGATCCTTTAAACCAGTCACAAGCTTTTCCCAATGGGGAGGCAGCCGATCCTCTACAGTAGAGAGCGCATACCCTTGTTTATAGGTTTCCCAGCTTTCCCAGTCACTGACCGGGTGAGAGATTTCCATGGGCAGCGAAGTACGGTTAACATCATTTTTATTCAATACGCCATAGCTGTCCTTATACCATACATGTGTGTCTGTTTTTTTTATGACCTCTTCCTGGTAGCGGGGGCTGTAGTCTACAGGAAATTTGGTCAGGTAAGGGTCCAGCCCAAATACAGGTGCTACATTGACATCCCCTGCCTTTTCCATACCTGCAACTATGTTTTTATTGGCCATGACCGCGATCCCGTCAGCAATAGAAGCTTGGATGTCCTTCTTTTTTTCAAGCCCTTGGGTAAACCACCTTCTAATGGTCCCTGCCCAATAGCCGAATTCCACTTTGGGCACCGTAACCTGGCTATAGTCCCCATCATCCATTCGCATTACCGATAAAAATTTTTCACGTGCATTCATCTGCGTCAATCCTCCGAACTGAAACTGTTTATTAAAAAATGTGCCCTGCTCATACCCAAAACCAATCGCATCAGAGGTTAAACCGTCATCAGCATTTTTTCTTCTAAAAGCTTGATGCCGGCTTATATTCCCTGCCCTTTTCAGTCCCGCTGATTCTCAGGACGGATCATGATTAGAGGGAGTATGCGTGCCCTGCCCGCTTAAGAGGAACCTATGCAAGCAGGGAAAATAAGCATCATTTTCCCTGCTTGCCCATACCCGTGGATGAGAACTGCAGCAGGATGGATCGCAATGGCCCTGCCAGGCAGGCATAAAACGAAAATATTGCAGCCATTGAACCATTAAAGGCTGCTCTAGGTTCAATCCAGGTGGAAAACCTCTTCCAGCTCTTCTATTTCCGGCCCCAGTATGGAAGCATCCTCTTTGACAAAATACTTTTCCATATGTTCTTGCCAACGGCGGTTTACATCCGTTTTGCCCATCTTCTCCATACCCTTTTGGTAATCTTCTGCTTCCAGATAAGCAAACAGCGTCCCATCAGGGGCAAAGAATATAGAGTAATTGGAAATCCCTGCATCTTTTATAGCCTGGGCCATTTCCGGCCAGATTTCATCATGGGCTTTCTTATATTCAGCCTTTAGCTCAGGTTTAATGTGGAATCTAAAACCCACTCTTTCCATAAATCCTCCTTATTGTAGAACCAAATCTTTGATCAGCTGCATATTGTCGGTAAACTTATATTGTTTAAGGTTGGCATCAATGATATCCGATTTTTCAGTCAGCTTATCGGCCAAATGCTTCAGCTTCCATATGAGGTCAACACCAAGTTTGAGGGCTTGCTCTCTGTCTTCGCGGGCGGCAATGGTGTCAATGGAAGACCAGCCCTTAAAGTCTGTTTTATTCAAGTAATAGAAAAACTCCAGAAGCTCCCAGAAGTTCAAGGTCCCAAAAATCATGTCCGGGTCCGCATCCTTGTAGTTCTCGTTTAAGTGGATCTGATACAGGCGGTCATGGCTGTCCAGCATGCACAGGGATTCAGCCAGGTTCTCATCGGCCATCAGTGAATGCCCCACATCCAATGCACCCCCTATATTATCCAGGCCGATATCATTGATTAAGGCCATGGTCTTACCGGTATTGGGCACATACATCTTCTGCCGGGGATCCTTGGACTTGGCCTCAATGGCAATCTTCATATTGGGATCATGCTCTCCAATTTCTCTAATGGTTTCTACCATGGTCTTCCAGCCGTCCCTGTAGTTTACCTGGAAAGGGTAATCAAAGCCGTCATGGGCAGGCCACAGCAGAACACTGTCTGCTTTGACTTCCCGGGCAAAATCAATACCCTCTTTGAAAATCTTTACCGCTTCCTTCCGAATATTTTCTTCATTGGTGCAAAACGTTCCATGCTTCCATCTTCTGTCTGACCAAACTTCCATGGCAACATTGGATACTTTCAGGCCGTAGTTGTTCAGTTTGCTGACCAGTTTGTCCGCATCTTCGGGCATGGGGGGAAGCGGATAAAAAACAAATAAACCGGTCAGACCCTCAATTCCAGACATAATCTCCAGTTTTTGGTCCACTTCCATCTCATCATAGTAACCGCCGGGCACATACCGTTCCGCATAGGTACCCAAACACCACAGATGCGCATCCACGTTCAATTTCATTTTCTAGTTCCCTCCTGTTTTGTTTAAATAGTCTTGA
>PWYO01000060.1 GCA_003567835.1 Actinomycetota bacterium
AAAGATGGGACCAATATGGACCTGAGATGTTCCGGCTAAAAGATAGAAACCAGAGAGATTTCTGTCTGGGGCCCACCCATGAAGAACTGATCACCTATCTTGCCTACCTGGACATCAAATCCTATAAAGATCTTCCGGTAAACCTATATCAGATACAGGTCAAGTTCAGAGATGAAATCAGGCCCAGGTATGGTCTTTTGCGGGCCAGGGAGTTTATTATGAAAGATGCTTACAGTTTCTGCAGAAATGAACATGAACTGGACCGGGTCTATGAATCCATGTATGAAACCTATCAAAGGATTACCCAAAGACTGGGCTTAGAGTATGTGGTTGTTGAAGCGGATACAGGGCTTATCGGGGGAAAGGTCTCCCATGAATTTATTGTGCTTGCTGAAGACGGGGAAGAAGTGGTGGTGCAGTGCGGTGCATGCAAGTATTCTGCCAAACAGGAAAGCGCCCAATTTAAGCCCGGGCCAAGCGAACAAAAAACATCCGCAAATCTGAAAAAGGTCCATACACCCGGAGCAAAAACCATTGACCATGTTGCCAGTATGTTAGGGGTGGATATCACCAGCATCGCTAAGTCTATGGTTCTTCAGGGAGAGGACGGCAACGTATATGCCTTCCTTTTAAGTGGAGAAAGAGCGCTTAATATAGAAAATGCATCCAAAGCGGCCAATACCAAACTGGAACTGATTCAAGACAAGGATTTAGCCCAAAAACTAAACCTGGGCTATTTTGGACCGGTTGGGGCACCGAAGGAAATACGCATGTTCTCTGATTATTCCATTAAAAATAAAACCAATCTGGTGGTCGGTGCCAATCAGCAAGATTATCATTATATGAATGCCAACCAGGGCCGGGATTTTGATCCTGGAACATGGGGTAGTTTTTCTTATCCGGTCCAGGGAGATTTGTGTCCAGAATGCGGCAAGGAACTCGCTTTTAAAAAAGGGATTGAGATTGGCCACATATTTAAGCTTGGGGAAAAATACAGCACCCAGCTTGACGCAAAATTTTTAGATGAAGACGGCAGGCAAAAACCCTTTGTTATGGGCTGCTACGGCATCGGTATTAGCAGGATTATGTCGGCGTCTATTGAACAGCTTGGCGACAGCCAGGGAATCATATGGCCTGATAGCTTGGCACCATTTAAAGCAGTGCTTATTGTCACCAATATGTCGGACAAAAAACTTGGTTTAGAAGCAGAAAAAGTGTATCAGAAACTAATGGACGCAAATATGGATGTCCTTTATGATGATCGGGATGTTCGGGCAGGCGTGAAATTCAAGGATGCAGCCCTGATGGGTATACCCCTCAGGCTGATTATGGGAAAGCATTTTCTAGCCAAGGGATTGATTGAAATAGAATCTCGGACAGATGATGTCAAACAGTCCTTGGAGCCCAGAGCGTTAGTAGACTTTTTGGCCAAATTGCATCAATAGATGAGCATGTATGGATAAACAAAACCATGAACATATCCGAGGCATCCTGGAAAGAGTGGTTTACAGCAACCCGGAAAACAACTTCTTTGTAGGCAGGCTGCGCCAGGAAGGCCAAAACCAGCTTACCACCATTGTGGGTACTGCCAATCAATTGCGCTGCGGCCAGCAAATTGAAGTTACCGGTTACTGGCATCAGAATGCCAAGTACGGCAGGCAGTTTAAGATACAAGATATTCAATATATTACCCCTAAAACCGAAGAAGGCATTGAAAAATACCTCGGCAGCGGACTGATAAAAGGGGTGGGTCCGGCAATGGCTCAAAAAATTGTGTCCCAGTTTAAGAAAGACACCCTAAAAGTGCTTGAGGAAGATCCCCAGAAACTAAACCAGGTTCCGGGATTGGGGAAAAAAAGGGTTGAAAAGATTATCGATGCCTATCAAAAGAACAAAGAACAGAGGGACAGCCTTATTTTCCTCAAGACTTATGGATTGGGCAATGCCCTGTCTTTGAAGATATTCAATCATTACGGGAAACAATGTGTGCCCATACTAAAAGAAAACCCCTACCGGCTGTGTGAAGAGATCTTTGGCATTGGTTTTAAAACAGCCGATCAAATTGCACATAATCTTGGAATAGATGTCAATTCTATGTTCCGGGCCAAAGCGGGGATTATATATCTGCTAAAAGATATGGAAACCGCAGGACATTGTTATTGTCCCCGTCAGAAATTAAAGGAGTCTGCAGCTGCATTGCTGCAGATAGAGATCGATACTGCCAGCCAGGCTTTAGAAGAATTACACCAAGAGTCCAAGATTATCTGCACCCAAGACAGCCAGCCAAGAGTGTACCTAAAAGATCTCTATGATGCAGAAATCCATGTTGCCGGCAAATTAAAAAGACTGTGGAACTCTGAGACTGACCAGCAGGTCCAGTCTGCAGATTCCATTGCCTCTTTGACTGAAAAAATAGCCATTGAAAACAAGATCACCCTGGACCCCATTCAAAAAAAAGCCATCATAGGTGCTGTTACAGAAAAGATTCTGGTGATTACCGGAAGTCCGGGTACCGGCAAAAGCACCATATTAAACTTTGTGCTCATGCTCCTCCAAACTTATAATCAAAAAGTTTTCATGGCAGCCCCTACGGGAAGGGCCTCAAAGAGATTGAGCGAGGCCACCGGCAAAGAAGCCAAAACCATACACAGGCTGTTAAAATATAATCCAAAAAAGAACCGGTTTATGAAAAATGAGAGTGACCGGCTGCATGCAGATGTCATTATTGTAGACGAAGCATCCATGATTGACATCAGGCTGCTGAGTTCTCTGCTCAAAGCAGTGGAAACAAACACCAGGCTGATCCTGGTAGGAGATGCAGACCAGCTGCCCTCTGTGGGGCCCGGCAATATTTTAAATGACATCATTACCGCAAATCAATTTCCGGTGGTGGTCTTAAAAAAAATTTACAGACAACATGGCCAAAGCCTGATCATTTCCAATGCCCATAAGGTCAGGGACGGCATTTTTCCGTATATAGGCAAACCCCGGGAAGACGATTTTTTCTTTATTGAAAAAAACGACCCCCAGCAGGCAGTAAACATTCTCCTGGAACTGGTTGCTGACAAAATCCCCCAAAGATTTACCTTGGATCCTTTAACTGAAATACAGGTTCTGGTCCCCACCAATAAGGGGATTGCCGGAGTGGGTAATTTAAACAAACAGCTGCAGGCCAGGCTCAATAGGCACAGCAAAAAATTACAAGGTCCGTATTTTGAATTCAGGCTGCAGGATAAGGTCATCCAGCTGAAGAACAATTATGAAAAAGATGTCTACAATGGAGACATCGGCCAGGTCAGGCATATTGACAGCAAACAAAAAGAATTAATTGTGGATTTTGGGGGAAGACCCATACCATATCAATACTTTGAGCT